>CAMEJG010000031.1 GCA_945919465.1 uncultured Anaeroplasma sp.
TATAAATTCATTGAAGAATTACCAGAATACTTAGAAAGAAAATTAAAAGAAATAAAGTGATGATTAAATTATCCCATATATAGCATTATAGTATCTCCTTCTTTTATCTTCTCACCTTGATTAGGTGATTGATATATTACTGTATCTCCATCACCATAAAATACATAATTATAAAAAAATGTATTCTTTATTTCCTTTTTAGTTTTACCTATATGATTATCAACCTTGTATGTTGGTGTGTCTAAGAACCATCTCAAGTTTTTCTCTATTTGATTTTCATAATCTCTATTTACTCCTAAATAGGTAAGAGATTGTTCCATTATTTCACCAACTAAAGGAGCGGCAACTACACCACCATATTGAGTACAATTGTTTGGTTTATCTATAGCTAAATAGCATACAATTTCAGGATCATTCATAGGTGCCATACCTAAAAATGATAAAATATAATGCCCTGCTTCATATCCACCAGTAGATGAGATTACTTGCGCAGTACCTGTCTTACCTCCAACTCTATAGCCTTCAATAAATGCGTTTCTTCCTGACCCCTTCGCAACAACACATTCTAATGCATATTTCATAATATCAGTAGTTTTTTCTGATAATATCTTTCTTTTTATTTGTGGTTTATTTTCATATATTTTTTCTCCAAAATAGGTTTCTATTTCTTTTAATACATATGGTTTATATAAATTTCCTTGATTTACTGCTGCAATACTTGCCATTACGAGTTCAATTGGAGTATACGCACTAGATTGACCAAATCCTTGAGTTGCAAGTTCAACAGGACCACAATTATCTTTATTAACTATAATAGATTTACCTTCTCCACTTAAATCTATTCCTGTTTTTTCAGTCATTCCGAATAACTCTAAATATTTATAAAATCTTTCTACTCCTATTCTTCTTGCAAGCTCCATAAAGCAAACATTACATGAATTTTGAATACCTTCTAAAAATGTTTGAGAACCATGTCCTCCGCTTTTCCAGCATCTAATTTTTCTATCTGCAACAACACAAGAACCACCACAAAATATTCTATCATTAATATCAAATAAACCCTCTTCTAATGCCATTGAATAGGTTAATATTTTAAAAGTAGAACCTAATTCAAATTGAGTAAATATAGGTAATATTCTATTATAAATACTACTATCATAAGCTTGATAATTACTAGGATCAAATGATGGAAAAGATGTCATTGCTAAAACCTCTCCTGTTTTAGCATTTACCATTAATCCCATCATTTTTATAGGATTATATAATTCATTTGCTTTATAAATAACATTATCTAATATTTGTTGAAGTTTAATATCAATTGTTAAATATATATTCATTCCTGGTACTTTATTTTTATAAGTTGATACTGTATCATGCATTAAATTACCTTTTGCATCTGTATAAATAGATAAAGCACCATTTTGTCCTTTTAAATAATCATTATATTTATATTCAATTCCAGATAATCCTTCATTATCTACTCCACAAAAGCCTAATAATGAAGCTAATGATTCATTATATGGGTAATATCTTTTTGTATCAAGTGAAATATATACTCCATCAAGCTTATTATTAGATATTTCTAATGCTTTTTTATAATCTATTTTTCTACCCTCTGGTTTTATAATTTCCATAGAATTATTTTTACTTAAATGTTTAATAATTGTTTCTTTATCTACTTCTAATATATTAGCTAATACATCAGCTGTATATTCTTTATTCTTAATCTGCTTATTAATTGATACAACTGTATAACAAGCTTCATTACCTACAATTATTTCTCCATTTCTATCATAGATATTTCCTCTAGGGGCATATATAGGTACATCTCTACTCCATAAATCTAAAGCCTTTAAATCAATTTCATTTGAAGAAACAAATGTAATATAACCTAATTTTACTAGTATAGATGCGAATAAAAATACTAAAATAATAATACATATATTTATTCTTTTTTTTATTAAATTCTTATCCATATAATCACCATTAGAATATATGCATTAAATTATAATAATAGATAAATAATAAAAATCATTATATATAAATTTAATTGGTGTTTTTGTGTTTTTTATTATAAAATGACAAAAATTTCGAATAATATTTTAATTTTTTTATTAAATAATTAAAAATAATTCGTATTTTTTTAATTTTTATGAATTTTTGTATTGACAATGTTTTTTTTGATGCTATAATTAGTACTAACTATCAAAGTAAAAGGGAGAAAGATATTATGAAAAAGAAATTATTTAAATTTGCAGCTGGTGCTTTATCTGTGGGAGCGGCAGTATGTGCTTTAGCTTCATGTGGAAGCTCATCTGACACAGTAAAATTAGGTTTAATTGCTAATCTTTCAGGTTCAGCATCATTTTATGGACAACAGGTTAAGCATGGTGCAGAGCTTGCTGTAAAGGATATTAACGCAAATGGTGGTATTGATGGAAAAACTGTTGAGCTAGTAGTTAAAAATGATGCTCAAGATACTACTACTGCTGTTCAACAATATAATGCATTAGTTGATGAGGGTGTAGTTGGTATTGTTGGTGCCGTTATATCTGGTACTACTGAGGCTGTTGCTGAACAAGCAGCTAAAGATAATTTCCCAATGATTACTCCTTCTGGTTCTGCAGCTTCTATTACAGAAAACCGTAATTCTGTATTCCGTGCTTGTTTTACAGACCCTGACCAAGGATTAACTTTGGCTAAATTATGCAAGGATTTAAAAACTAAGGCTAATGATGATGAATATAAAGTAGTATTATTTAAAGATTCAACTCAAAATTATTCAACTGGTATTGCACAAAAATTTCAAGAAGCAGTAAATGATACTACTTATGGTGTAACAATTGTTGATACAATTGAATATGCTGGTTTAGATAAGCTTCAAACAAATCTTGATACTTTCTATACTAGAGTTTGCGGATATGAAGGTGTTGATGCGGTTGTATTCCCTGATTATACTAATGCTGATTATCAAGTTGTAAATAAATTCCGTTCTGGTACTAAATATAATGATGTAACATTTATTGGTGGTGATGGATGGGATGGTACTGAAGCAGTTGATGGTGCTGATGCGACTAAATTATATAACTGCTACTATTCTACTAATCTATATATGGCTGCTGATGTTCCTAGTGTACAAAAATTCGTTACTGATTTTAAAGCAGATTATCCTGAAGAAGAAACTGTATCTCAATTTGCTGCTTTAGCATATGATGCTGTATATATGTATAAAGGAGCACTTGAGGCTTGTAAATCTACTGATAAAGAAAAAGTTGTTGCAGCAATAAAAGCACTTGAATTTGATGGATTAACTGGTAAGGGTACCTTTAATGATCAAGGTAACCCAGTTAAAACTGCATCAATTGTTACTTGGGATGTTGAAGGCAAATTAAGTTATTATGGTGCAATTTAAAAAGGTTTTATAAATAATTGTAGAGCCACCGCTGGTGGCTCTTTATAAATATTATAAGGGAGGGTTAAAATGGCACAATTTATACAATATCTAATGAATGGATTATCAACTGGCGCTATTTACGCACTAGTTGCCTTAGGATATACAATGGTATATGGTATTATAAAGTTAATTAACTTTGCACATGGCGATTTCATTATGGTTGGTTGCTATTTAGCTTGGCTTTTAGCTGATTTTATGCTTTTAGGTGGTTGTCCTGGATGGACTGTGGTTTTAGCTTGTACACTAATGTGTATGGTATCTATTGCACTACTTGCAGCTTTTACTGAAAAAATTGCTTATAAGCCACTAAGAAATTCAAAAAAAATAACAGTATTAATTACTGCTATCGCAATTGAATTAATATTACAAAATTTATGGACTAAAATATTTAATTCTACTATTAAGACATTTCCAGTAGAACAAACCTTTAATTTAGGTAATATTACTATAGGTGAGGTTTCAATTCCTTCTATTATTTTATTAACTATAGGATTACTTGCAATTTGTACTATTGGATTAACAATATTTGTTAAAAAAACTAAATTAGGTAAGGCAATGCAAGCAGTATCTGAAAATCCAAATGCAGCATCATTAATGGGTATAAATGTTAATTCAACTATTTCATTAACCTTTATTATTGGTGGTGCTATAGCAGGATTATCCTCTATATTATATTGTGCTTATTATCAAGCAATGACACCTACATTAGGAGGAATGCTAGGAATTAAAGCCTTTGTTGCGGCAGTATTAGGTGGAATTGGTTCTATTCCTGGTGCGGTATTAGGTGGATTAATTATTGGTGTTATTGAACAGCTTGTAGCTATAAATTGGTCATCATGGATTGATCTTGTAACCTTCTTATTATTAATTATAGTATTATTAGTTAAGCCTTCTGGAATTCTTGGAAAAAATAGAAAGGAGAAGGTATAATATGATGAATATATTAAAAAGACGTCATGTCAATAAGCTATTAAATACAATTGCTATTGTTATTATGTTAGTAATTTTAACCTTCTGCTTTGGTTCTGGTAAACGTTCAACAATGACATTAATTGTTGATATTTGTATTGCGATATTAATGGCAACTTCACTTAATGTTGCGGCAGGATCATTAGGAGAAATTGTTTTGGGTCATGCAGGCTTTATGTGTATTGGTGCTTATTCAACAGGTATTTTTTTAACTGTTACAGGCACTAATGCCAATTTAGGTTTTTATATTATTTCATTATTAATTGGTGGTATTTCAGCAGGAATTTGCGGATTACTTGTTGGTATTCCATCATTAAGAGTTAGAGGAGATTATTTAGCTATAGTTACTTTAGGCTTTGGAGAAATAGTAAGAACTATTTTTTTAAATTTAAATGTTTGTGGTAATTTACAAGGGGAAATGATTCATTTACCTGATATCTTATCTCCTGTAACTTCTGGAAATATGTGTATATTAATTGCAGCTACAACTGTGGTATTATGTGTATGTATAATTTATATTTTTATGACTTCACGTCATGGCCGTGCTATTTTAGCTATTAGAGAGGATGAAATAGCGGCTGATGCTGTAGGTATTCCTGTAGTACGCTACAAAGTATTAGCCTTTACAATTTCTGCTATTTTTGCGGGTATTGGTGGGGCGATGATTGCTCAAACTAATGGACAGATTACAGCTAATTATTTTAATCTAGATCGTTCTGTTAACTATTTAGTTATGGTCGTATTTGGAGGATTAGGTTCTTATACTGGTGGAATATTATCTGCAATTTTCTTAACTTGGTTAAATTTCCAATTAATTGATTTAAATCAATTAAGAATGGTATTATATGCTGTTATATTGATTTTAATTATGCTATTTAAGCCTACAGGCTTATTTGGTATAAAAGAATTCTCATTAAGAGGTACTATTATTAATTTTAGAGTATATATGAAAGCCTTATGGCAAGGAATTCTAGATTTTCCTAAGGATTGTAAAAATAATTTTATTAATTTATTAAATAAAATAAAAGGCTCTTTTAAGGAGAAATTTTCTAAAACAAAGGGTGTAATTCATGTTGAGGATTCTATAAAAAATGAAGAATTGAATAAGGAGGTCATGTCTAATGATTAATGATAATAAAGAACCATTATTAGATGTAGAGCACATTTCAATTCAATTTGGTGGATTAAAGGCTGTAGATGATTTTTCAATCAAAATTGAAGAGGGTCAAATTGTAGGATTAATAGGTCCTAATGGTGCTGGTAAAACTACTGTTTTTAATTTATTAACTGGAGTATATGAGCCTACTCCTACTACTGATGAAAAGGGTAGAGATTTAGGTGTTGGACATGTAAAAATTAATGGAAAGAAAATTCCGCATAAGTTAAAACCTCATCAACTTGTTGATTATGGTTTGGCTAGAACATTTCAAAATATTCGATTATTTAAACAAATGACTGTTTTAGATAATGTTATGGTTGCTTTTAATCATTCTATGAAGACTAATATATTTTCTAATGCTTTTCGTATTTTTTGTCCTTGGGTATATCAAGAGGAAGAAAAATATAAAATGAAAGCTTTAGAGCTATTAAGTGTTTTTAATTTATTAGATTATGCTGGATTAAAGGCAGATAATTTACCATATGGAGAGCAAAGAAAGCTAGAAATTGCTCGTGCAATGGCAACAAATCCTAAGGTATTATTACTTGATGAGCCTGCAGCAGGTATGAATCCAAGTGAAACTAAAGAGTTAATGGAAATGATTCGTTTTGTAAGAGATAAATATCATATTGCAATCTTATTAATTGAACATGATATGAATCTTGTTATGAATATTTGTGAAGATATTACAGTATTAGAATATGGTAAAATAATTGCTCATGGAGCACCTGATGAAATTGCAAATAATCCAAGAGTAATCGAGGCTTATTTAGGTAAAGAGGAGGTTTCATGATGAAAATATTAAGAGTTAATAACTTAAATGTTTTTTATGGACAAATACATGCTTTAAAGGATGTATCTCTTGAGGTTAATAAAGGGGAAATAGTATCATTAATTGGCGCTAATGGAGCCGGAAAAACCACATTAATGACTACAATTTCAGGTCTTATTAGACCAAAATCTGGTAGTATTATTTATGCTTGTGATACAAAGATAAATGATAAAATAGAATTAATGGATTATGAAATAACAAAACTTCCTCCTCATAAAATTGTTTCCTTAAAACTATCTCAAGTTCCTGAAGGAAGACAAATCTTTTTAGGATTAACAGTTGATGAAAATCTTGATATGGGAGCTTTTTTACAAAAGGATAAAAATCATATTAAAGAGCTTAAGGAGGAAATGTTTTCTTTATTTCCTAGATTATTAGAAAGAAAAAAACAAATTGCTGGTACATTATCAGGCGGTGAACAACAAATGCTAGCTATTGCCAGAGCCTTAATGAGTGAACCAGAGCTATTATTATTAGATGAACCATCTATGGGATTATCACCACTTTTTGTTCAAGAAGTATTTGCAATTATTAAAAGATTAAATGAAAAAGGACAAACAATTTTATTAGTAGAACAAAATGCAAAAGCTGCATTAAATATTTCTAATAGAGCCTATGTACTAGAAACAGGAAACATTGTTTTAACTGGTACTGGTGAGGAGCTATTACATAATGATGCAGTGAAAAAAGCATATTTAGGTAAATAATTAATTAAAGGAGTTCTTACAATGGGTTTAACATTAACAGAAAAAATAATAAAAGATCACCTTGTTTCTGGTAATATGACAAGAGGCGAAAGAATAGCTATTCATATTGATCAAACTCTAACTCAGGATGCAACTGGTACTATGGCATATTTAGAGCTTGAGGCTTTAGGAATAGATAAAATTAAAACTGATTTTTCAGTTAGCTATGTTGATCATAATACCCTTCAATCAGGATTTGAAAATGCTGATGATCATGCTTATTTAAGAAGTGTTGCGGATAAATATGGAATATTATTTTCTCGTGCTGGAAACGGAATTTGCCATCAAGTAAATCTTGAGCGCTTCTCTCGTCCTGGAAAAACCCTATTAGGCTCTGATTCCCATACTCCTACTTGTGGTGGAGCTGGAATGCTTGCGATTGGTTCTGGTGGTATGGATGTAGCTTTAGCTATGGCAGGAGAGGCATTTAGCCTTTTAATGCCAAAAATTGTAAAAATAGAATTAAAAAATAAATTACGTCATAGTGTTTCTGCAAAGGATGTTATATTAAAGGTATTAGAAATATTAACTGTTAAGGGTGGAGTCAATAAAGTTATTGAATATTGTGGTGAAGGAGTAAAAAGCTTAACAGTTCCAGAGCGTGGTACTATTTGTAATATGGGCGCTGAGCTTGGTGCTACTTCTTCTATTTTTCCAAGTGATGAAATTACAAAGGAATTCTTCTTAAAACAAGATCGTTTAAATGATTATAATGAGCTTTATGCAGATAATGATGCAATATATGATGAAGAATATGTAATTGACTTAGATAAAATAGTACCCCTTGCAGCATGCCCTCATTCTCCTGATAATATCAAACCTATTAGTGAACTTAAAGGAATGAAGGTCAATCAAGTATTAATTGGTTCTTGTACTAATTCAAGCTATTATGATTTAGCTTTAGTAGCAAATATTTTAAAAGGACATAAGGTTCACCCTGATGTATCCTTAGGAATATCACCAGGATCTAAACAGGTTTATTCAATGATTGCACGTGATGGTATATTAAAAACATTAATTGATAGTGGAGCTCGTATTTTAGAATCAAGCTGTGGACCATGTATAGGTATGGGGCAATCACCTCAAACAAACGCATTATCTTTAAGAACATTTAATAGAAATTTCTATGGTAGATCTGGCACTATGAGCGCTAATGTATATTTAGTTAGTCCAATTATTGCCGCAATGAGCGCAATAAAAGGATATATTACTGATGATATTGAATTTGAAGAACCTAATTGTAATGTATCATTCATTTTAGATGATTCCATCATTTATCCTACTTATAGTCTTGATGTTGTTAGAGGACCTAATATTAAGCCTATTCCTAATAATGAACCATTAAATAAGAAAATAGATAAAAGAGTATGTATTAAGGTTGGAGATAATATTACTACTGATCATATTATGCCAGCTGGAGCTAAGGTTTTACCATATAGATCTAATATTGAACGCATTAGTGATTTTGTATTTTATCAAATAGATTCAAAATTTAAAGAAAGATGTTTAGAATATAAGGGTGGTTTTATCATTGGTGGTGCTAATTATGGTCAGGGCTCTTCTCGTGAACATGCAGCACTCGCTCCAATGTATTTAGGAATAAAAGCTGTAATCGCAAAAAGCTTCGCAAGAATTCATAAAAAAAATCTAATCAATTTTGGCATTATTCCCTATACCTTCTTAAATGAAAGAGATTATGATTTAGTTAATTTAGGTGATGAGCTTTCCTTTGAAATTACTAATTTCAATGAAGTTACAATATTAAATAAAACAAACAATAAAAGCTTTAAAGCTGTATCTGATTTATCAAATGAAGATATTGCAGTAATTGAAGCAGGAGGAATATTAAATTATATTAAAAATAAAGGACGTGATTAAATGGATTTCTTAGAAGAAACATTTAATAAAAATATGCAAAATAACGCTATTGATCATCAGCTATTTGATCAATACAATGTAAAAATAGGTCTAAGAAATCATGATGGTCGTGGAGTTTTAGTAGGCTTAACAAAAATAAGTGATGTTTATGGCTATTATATGGATAAAGATAAAAAAATAGATGATGAAGGTCATCTAATTATAAGAGGCTATGATTTATATGATATTGCTAAAATGGATCATGATAATTATGGATATGAAAAAGTAGCTTATTTAATATTATTTGGAAAATGGCCAACTAATGATGAAGCATATGAATTTATTAAAATAATAAAAGATAATTATAAGCTTCCAAAATTCTTTATGGAGGATGTTTTATTAAAAAATCCTAGTAATAATTTAATGAATCATCTTCAAAGAGCTATTTTATCATTATATAGCTACGATAATAATCCAGATGATACTGAACCAATTATGGTATTAAAAAAAGGATTATCAATTTTAGCTAAAATGCCAACTATTATCAATTATGTTTATCAATCTAATCGTCATTTCTTACATAATGATTCCTTAATATTACGTCAACCAAATCAAAATATGAGTATTGCAGAAAATATATTATATCTTCTAAAAGGAGAAAATAATTATCAAAAGGAAGAGGTTGACATTTTAGATTTATGTTTAATTATTCATGCTGATCATGGAGGAGCACCAAATTCCACCTTTGTAGATGAGGTAATTAGTTCTACTGGAACCGACCTTTATTCTTCTATTTCAGGTTCCTTAGCAGCACTAAAAGGACCTCGTCACGGAGGAGCGAATATTGAAGTTACAAAAATGATGAAAGCTATAATTAATCATATTGGTCTTGATGCAAGTAAAGAACAAATATCAGATGTCTTAAATAAAATATTAAATAAAGATTTTTATAATAATTCTGGATTGATTTATGGAATTGGTCATGCAGTTTATACTAAAAGTGATCCAAGAGCAGTTTTATTAAAACAACAATGTAAAAAATTAGCATATTTAAAAAATAAAGAAAAGCTTTTTAATTTTTATAGTTTAGTTGAAGATATTGCAATTAAAGAATTAAAAAAACGTAAAGGTAATAGCTTTAATTGCTGTGCAAACCTAGATTTCTATAGTGGTCTTGCTTATCAATTTTTAGGAATTCCTGAGGATTTATATACTCCTATATTTGCAACCTCAAGAATGATTGGATGGTTAGCACATGATATTGAAAATAAACTTTATTGTAATAAAATTGTAAGACCTGCAACAAAATATGTTGGTGAAATTAATAAGGGGGACTTAAAATAATGGAGGATATTGTTTTATTTGAAGGAGATGGAATAGGTCCTGAAATCACTAAAGAAGTAATTAGAATATTAGATTGTGCTGGATTAAAATTTAATTATCATCCTTATTTAATTGGTCAAAGAGCTTATGAAAAATATGGAGTATTAATTCCTGATGAGGCAATAGAGGCAATAAAAAAATATAAAGTTGCCTTAAAAGCTCCAGTTACTACTCCTATTGGAAAAGGATTTAGATCTGTAAATGTTGGATTACGATTAGCATTAGATTTATATATTAATCTCAGACCTTCAAGAAGCTACCCTAATACCCTAGCTCGTTATAATGATGTAGATTTAGTTATATTTAGAGAAAATACTGAGGATTTATATACAGGAAAAGAATATGAAATAGATGGTGGTTTTGAAGCAATTAAAACAATTACTGAAAAAGCATCAAGAAGAATCATTGAAGCTGCTTTTTCTTATGCAATTAAGCATAATAGATTACATGTTACTTGTGTACATAAAGCCAATATAATGAAAAAAACAGATGGATTATTTCTTAATTTATTCAATGAAATATCAAAAAATTATCCAACTGTTTCTATAGATGATAAAATAATTGATAATATGTGTATGCAAATGGTTATGAATCCTAGTCAATTTGATATTATAGTAACTCCTAATTTATATGGAGATATTTTATCTGATTTAGCTGCAGGACTTACAGGAGGATTAGGCTTAGTACCTGGTGCGAATATAGGTACTGATGCTGCTATATTTGAAGCTGTTCATGGTAGTGCTCCAGATATTGCCGGTAAAAATATAGCTAATCCTATAGCTTTATTACTATCTTCTTGTTTAATGCTTGATCATTTAGGATATATAAATGAAGCAAAAAAAATTCGTACTGCTGTTTATAATACACTAAATGATGGTACAATATTAACAAAAGATTTAGGTGGAACTGCATCTACTACTGAAATAGCAGATAAAATAATAAGCTATTTATAAATTAAAAAGACAACATCTTATGTAATTTTGATATTACTTTGATGTTGTCTTTTTATTATTTAAAACATTAATATATTAATCTCTTTTTCTTTTTCCTGTTTTTTTATAATATTCCTTTTTACTATCATACATTAAATCATCTGCTACTATTATTAAATCAGCTAAAGACATATCTTTATTTTCATCATAACATACGAATCCAATTGAAACTGAAATATTACTAATATATTTTCCTTTAAAATTGGTACACAAATAATTAAAAGTCTTTAAATTATTTTCTATTAAATCTCTAGAACATTTAATTATTGCAATAAATTCATCGCCACCAATTCTATAGCATTTACCATATTTACTAAAAATATTTGACATAAAATGAGCTGCATTAATTAACATTTCATCTCCAGCAATATGACCAATAGTATCATTAGTAGCCTTTAATCCATTGATATCGAATTGAACAATTGAATATCCAGATAAATCTTCTAAAGATAACGCTTGAATATCCTGTTCATATGCACTACGATTTAATAATCCTGTCATTTCATCTGTAATTGCTAATTTCTTTTTTTCTATTATTGCATCATATACTCTTTTATCTTCAATATAATTAATTAAAAAGAAAGAGCCTAATAATAATAAACCTATTAAATAAATAATAATACTTGGTAAAATCATATTATATAAAGAATTTGTACTTAAATTTAAATATTTAATTACTAAATAAGCATCAAATAATTCTAAATATTTAGCTAATGTATAATCATTATAATTATTAATATAATGAAAAGAATTTGAATTAACCTCATTAAAATAAGAATTATCTAAATATATATTATTTAAATAATTTTTATCATTTGAAATAAGAACTAATCCATTTTTATCAACAATAGCTACTTCTGCTTGATAGGTTTCTTCAAAGCTAATAATAATATTTTGAATATCATTAATATAAATACCAGCACCAACAACACCAATATAATTATTACTATTATCATAAATTTTAACATTTACAAAAATAAATACTTTATCTAAATAATCTTTATCAGTATCTACATTAACCTCAATATTTTTTTTACTATCACAAAATTCATAATACCAGCTATCATCTTCATCACTAATAATTCTATTCAATCCATTTTGAGTATAAAATGCTTTTGATATATCTGAAACAGCATATATAACATTATATCCAAAGCCTTCTTTTATAGATGATAAATAATTCGAAATATCTTCACTAACATTCATGGGATTAATAATATTACTATTCTTTAATGAGTTTTTTAATGTATATGCTTGACTCATAGTTTCAGAAACTGTAACTAATCTTTGAATTTCATAATCAATTTTATCATTTATTACATTAGAATAAATAATACCATTGTTTTTATTATTTTCTTTAGAAATATAATTTATTGAAATAAAACAAGAAATAATAGCTGCACTAATAAAAGTTGATAAAATAGAAAAAATAACAATTGACTGAATCTTTTTAATTTTAATATTTTGTATTTCTTCATCATTCATTTTAGTATTTTTTAATTCTACTAAATAAAAGGCAAACATTATGAATAAATCTATAGACATTCCTATTTCTAAAATCGCATATCCATAAATAAATGTTTGGATAATTACAAATATAACTGGTAACCATAAATATAAAAATATAGGTATATAAATTTTTTTAGATAAAACATTTTTGTATTTAATAATTAAAATACTACAAGATATTGGTAATACAATTGATAATAAAGTAAAAACATACCACATATAATTTCTATAATAATAATTATCTGGAGTAAAACCATACATCCAACCTGTAAATAAATTTATTATCAATATACTTAAAGCTAATAAAAAAGATCCATCTACAAAATATAAATATATTTTAGATGGTTTAATATTATTAGATTCTATTATTGAATAAACATATCTTATAAATATACTCATTAATAAAAAATTAAAAGAAAATACTATAAAATTACAAATTTGATTTAGTATTATAAAAACTAATTCTGTATTTCCTCTTAATATATATGCAAAGCCTTCTGAAGCTAATACAATAGAAATAACAAAAAACATTGTAATAAATTGTTTCATTCCAGCCTTTTTATAAGAATTAAATTTTAAAATAATTGCAGTCACAATAAATGCTAATGCTAATGAAAATTCAATAGTAGCTTGAGTTAACTCTAAACTTGTGATATTCATATTATCACTTCCTTAAATTTATCTATATTTTAAAGAAAATAATAATGAAAGTAAAGAAAAAAACGTTTTTTTTACATATTATGACTTGTTGGTCCAAAAATAACTTTTTCATCTAAATCATATTTACTTCCATGACAAGGACATTCATATGTTTTTTCTGATTTTATAAAATTTAAGCTACAACCTAAATGTTTGCATCTTTTTATTTTAGGATTTAATAAATATAATATTGAAAAACTAATTTGCTTAATTATTTTATTAATTGGTAATTTTCTTTTAGGATTAAATAAATTAATATTTTTATTATCTTTATTTAATATTAAATCTTTAATTAATATACTTGAAATCATAGAATTTGTCATACCATACATATTAAAACCACAAGCTATATATACATTATCATTTATTTTTCCTATATATGGTATATTATCTAAGCTCATTGTATCTTGATTAATCCATTTATGGATTATTTTATGATTTTTATATCTATCATTTATAATATTAATAATTGGCTTAAATCCTAAATTATTTTTACCTGTTTTGTAATTTCCATAACCTATTAATAATGAATTATTATAGGTTCTATAATATAAATCATTATTATTGCTACCAATTGCGTGATATTTTGTATTATTTTTATTTTCTATTTCTATAACATAACTTTTATTTTGATATAATTTAAAGCTAAATAATCCTTTAATTTTCATAAATGGATATCCTGTAGTAACAATAATATTACTAAATTCTATAATATTATTATTAGTATATGCTTTATTAGAATCATAATAAGTAATTTCTGTATCTTCATAAATTTCTATATTATTAATTAATTCTTTTATTAATAACATTGGATTCATTTGTGCTTGATTCATAAATTCAATAATATATTTTCCATTATAAATAAAACTATTAGGATAATATCCTATTTCATTTAATGCTTTAATCTCATTAACAAATAAATTATGTGAATTAAAATATTTATATGAAGAAACCTCCTCAAATAAGAAATTATGTTTTTTATTCAGTTTCTTATATTCATTAATTGCCTCTATACTGGCTTCAAAATATAGCTTTCTTTTATAAATATCTAAATCTTGATATAAAAAATCCTGAAGTGCTGTTATTGTTGCGGTAGTACGAATAGTTCTTTCATTTGCAATTTTTCCTCTTTCAACTAATAATACATCTATTCCTAATTCTTTTAATCTATATGCACATAAAACACCACAAATACCACCACCAACTACTAAACAATTTGTTTTAATATTTTTATTTAGTTTAGGATATTTTTTAATTTCTATATTACTCCACGTTGTATTAGCCATAAAAAATCACCTATTATATTTTTAGTATAAATAGGTGCTTTTATGCTTATTTATTATTTTTATAAAAATTTGATATTTCCTTTTTTAATAAATAATTATTATTTATAATTTTTATATTAGTCCAATGAGGTGGCATAAGATTTTGATATTTATTATACGTAAATCTTTCATCCATTAATATTGCAACTCCTATATCACTACTATCTCTAATCACTCTACCAACTGCCTGAATAACCTTAGTAAATCCTGGATAAATATATGCATATTCAAAGCCCTTTTGATATTCATTTTCAAAATAATCTCTTACAATATTATTTTCATCACAGACCATAGGTAATCCTACTCCAATAATAATAACACCTGATAAGGAATCTCCAATAAAATCAATTCCTTCAGAAAATACTCCTCCCATTACAAAAAATCCAACCTTATTATTTGTTGTAGATTTGAATTTATCAATAATTTCATTTCTTTCAGTATCAGAAGTTCCACTTTTTTGAATTATCATTTCATAATTGGGGTCTATTATTTTTTCAATTACCATGTTCATATATTGATATGATGGAAAAAAGATAATATAATTTCCTTCATGAGTATTTGTTAAGCTTTCAATAGCTTCTATTATCATATCAATAGATTCCCCTCTTTGCTTATATTTAGTAGATATTTGATTATTAATAATAATATCTAATTTATTAGGATCAAAAGGAGATTTTAATTCTAAATATTTTCCTTCACTATGAGTTATCATATTTATATAATAATCTATTGGATATAAAGTAGCTGAAAAGAATACTATTCCATTAATAGAAGATTTAATAGTGTCTAATAAAAATGAACTTGCATCAATACAATAATATTCTATTATTATAGTATCATTATATAATTTTGCAAGTAATCTATGAGTAGTACTAAAATAATCAGCACATCTTAAAAAATCTAATATTTTAAAATATATTTCTAATACTTCATCTTTCCTATTTATCTTTTTATTCTCATCAAATATTTGATCACATTTTAATATAATATTTTTTAATATTACCTCTAAGTCAGTATTCTTTTTTATATCACAATATAAGGCTTTTTCAGTTAATAGCTCCATATATTTTTCAATTTCTTCAATAGCCTTATTACAATCACTTCTTATAGAAGGCTTAAATCCATTTAATAAAGATCTTAACACTCTAATATCAGTATTTGTAATACTAGCAGAATACATTTCTTTACTTCGAGAAACTAAATTATGAGCTTCATCTACTAATACCTTTGGATGATAAGTATCATCTTCAAAATATCTAATTAAATGAGCCTTAGGATCAAATACATAATTATAATCTGCAATAATTACATCACAAAAATAAGATAAATATAAGCTAAATTCAAATGCACATATTTTATATTTATTAGATATTTCTGTAATTATTTCATAATCAAAGGTATCTTCATGAGAAAATATTTCTGTTGTTGCTTCTTTCAATCTATCAAAGAATCCAATAGCGAAAGGACATTCATCAGGATTACAATTTTTTTCTTTTGCATTACATATCTTTCTTTTAGCTGTAATGTCAATAGTTTTTATTCGTAAACCTTCTTTACTTAGCCTTTTTATGGCATCTAATGGAGCGTTTTTCCCACTTCCTTTAGCAGTTAAGTAAAATAGCTTATCCATTGGTTTTAAGGCCTTTAAGCTTGAAAATAAAGTAGCCATTGTTTTTCCTATTCCAGTTGGAGCTATTACATATAAAATTTCTTCTTTTGTTAATGCTTGATAACAAGCCTTCATTAAATCTCTTTGACCAGGTCTTTCACTTGAAAATGGAAATTTAATAGATTTTATAGTCTCTATTTTATTATTTTCACTTTCTTCTAATAAATTTAACCAATTAATATATTCTTCTAATATTTTAAATGTAAAATCCTCAAGCTCTGAATTAGAATATATTGCATCAAAGGATTTTGTTTCATAATCAACAATACTAATATATGTTAATCTTGTATGAATTTTATCAATATTATTTTGTAACGAATATAAATAAGCATATATTTTTAATTGAGCTAAATGCTCTTTATGATAATCTGTAGTTATTTCTTCTAGTTCTATTGAGGTTGATTTAATTTCTTCAATAATGTATTCATTATTTTCATATAATACTCCATCTATATATCCATGTAGAAGATATTGTTCATTATTAATATTTAATTTTTCTTTAATATATACTTCACTTTTAGATAAGGAATTATATTGTTTTTGTAAAAAATCATGAGCTTTATTTGCTAAATCTAAATCACGATTAGAAAAAAATTCAGTTGTTAAATTTCCACTTTGACATACAAAATATGCAAGCTCTCTAATTGCAATTTCAAGCTTTTTCATAATAAATTCCTTTCTAATTTTTATATGAAAATTATATCATTTTATTTAATTAATGTATATATAGAAATAAAATATCTCCAATTCTTTTATACTTTTGGAGATATTAAAGATTTTATTTAGTTATTATAAATGAAACACCTATTTCTTCATTAACTACCTTTAAATTATAACCGAAGAAATCAACAGTTTTCTTAACAATTGACATACCTAAACCAAATTCACCTTTACTTCCTTTTTCATATGGTTTAAATACATTATTTAAAAATTGTGAATCTATTGGCTCACCATCATTATAGATTCTTATTCTATTAGGCTTTAATACTATTTTTATAATATTTTTTGCATAACGTTTTGCATTATCCAAAATATTTTCTATAACAGTATGCCAATTTTCTCTATACCCTGTAAATATTATATTATCATCTAAATCTAATTCTACATTTAAATTAGTTTGATATTTAAAATTTTGAACTACTTCTAAGATTAATTCCTTCATATCTATTTGTTCAAATTCTTTATCATGTTCTAAATATTCTAAAGAATTATATTGTAATAATCTATTAACCTTTTTCTTTAATATTTCTGCTTGATTAATTATTATTTTTAAGGCTTCCTTATCAGCCATTCCATCTTCAAAAGCTTCTGCATAGCTTTTAATTACTGCAATAGGTGTTTTAAAATCATGAGAAATATTTTGTAGCATTTCTTGTTTAGTTTTCTCAATAGTTCCTATTTCAATTCTCATTTCTTCTATTGATTTAGATAATTCACCAATTTCATCTTCATTAGAATCTATATATGCTTTTTTATACTTATTTTTTGGTAAATTGATAATATGATCTTGAATGTTTTTCATTCTTTGAGTTAATCTATAACTCCAAACGAAAATAGCAAAAGAAGCTAATAAAAGTAATAATAAAAATATCAGCATCATTTGTACAACAATTTTTTTTATTAAACCTTTAGTATATGTTGAATCAGTAAAAATAATGGAATATTCATTAAATTTAGATTTTCCACTATAAACATAATAAATTCTTTGTGACTGATAATCTATAGAACCTTGATAATATTGATTATTTGTTATTTCATTATTTATTATTTTTTCATTTATAGATGTTATTATTGAATCAATGGTATCTTCACCACCAAATATATCAATATTATAAGTATAATTATAAGTATTTTTATGGACAAAATATCCTATTTCCATATCAGGAAATCCAACACTATTATCTGGATTAGGATTTGTTAATAATAGCTGAGAATAGGTAGTTAATCTAGAATAAACTTCGTTATTTGCGATATAAGAAACATAAACAATAGTGATTATAGTAAATGCACAAGTACCAATTAATAAAATAGTAAAAAAAAGTAATAATAATTGAGTTGAAATATTATTCTTTTTCATACTAAAAGTCGATATCCATAACCATAAATAGTTTCAACAGAAAGATTTGGCATTTTTTGTCTTAATCTTCTCATTAAATCATCTACTACTCTATCACTACCAAAATAACCACTACCCCATACATTATCAAGAATTTGATCTCTAGAAAAAGCTTTTGATTTATTATTTAGTAAGAAAAATAATAAATCATATTCCTTTGAGGTTAAATTAATTGGTTCATTATTTTCAGTAACAATTCTTTTATCAAAATCTATTGTATAGCCACTAAAATTCAATGTATTTGATTTTATATTATTAGTATTATTATATACTCTTTCTAATAGATTTTTTACTCTTAATACTAATTCTCTAATAGAATATGGTTTTGCAAGATAATCATCACTACCTAATTCAAGTCCCATTATTTTATCAATATCTTGATCTCTAGCTGAAGTGAAAATAACTGGCATTTTAGGATTTTTTTCTCTTATTTTTTTTAATAAATCATAGCCTGTTGTTACACCTGGAAGCATAATATCTAAAATCCATAAATGATAATCTTCATTAATGTGATTTATTGCATCCTCTCCAGTTGTAAATGAAATAACCTCATAGCCTTCATTAACTAAATATTTTGTAACTAACAAAGATAAATTCTTTTCGTCTTCTACTAATCCAATTTTCATAAAAACACTACCTTTCAATAATATTATACTTTATAAAAGAATAAAGAACAACCTAATTTGGTTGTTCTATATTCAAATCGGGAGAGTTATAGTTTGCTTATGAAAAATTTATCTATCTTATAGGGAGATTGATAGATATGTCTTTATAAGACAACTATAGTATATCCAATAAATTCAGTTTTATTATCTAATTTCTATGGGAAATTATGTGATTAATTATCATATTCATCTTCGTATTCATCCATGTACTCATTGTACTTGTCTTCATCGAAGTCTTCATCATCTAATGAATCATGAGAATCATCCTCATCATCCTCATATTCATATTCATCATAATCATCATCTTCATCGTGATCTTCATCATCTTCTTCATCACGATCTTCGTCATAATCATCTTCATCTTCATCGTCTAATGAATCTTCATCTAATTCATCATCATCAATATCATCTTCATCATCCTGTTGCTTAGAAGCTGATTTTGCTGGTTTAGGGTTAAATGCAGCGCCATCTTTATCAAATTCATCTAAAGATTGACGAATCTTTAAATCCCAATTGTCATCACCCATATATACAAATTTCGAACTAGTAGTGATGTCAGTATATAATTGAGCCTTTAATTCACCTGTTTCATCATCAAGACCCTTCATTTCTAATACTTCATTTATTAAATTATAAATGTTTTGAGGTGTTGATTTTGATTCCATTAACTTTATTGCTACTTCAATAAGTGACATCTGCGAAATGTTTTCCATGTTTTTTCCTCCAAAAATAAATGCTATTATATTGTATCGAAATTTTTTGTAATTTTCAAGTATTTATTGGAATAATATCCATATTTTATGAGATGAAGCTGTATAATTATCAATTATCAAATCATAGTCTATATCAATTTTATTCTTTTTTATTATTAAGCTATTAGTTTTTATTTTAATATTAAATTCTAAGCCTAATTTATTTTCATAATTACCTTCTACAATTTGATTATTAATAAATTGCATATGCATATTAATATCTCCAACTCTATCTAGAATAATATTATCATTATTAATAGTTAAATAAATTGTAGTATTTGGAGTAGATTTATCTTCAAATATTAATAAATTTTTAATAAGTTGTCCTTCAACTTGATAAAATATTTTTTCTTCATTAGAATCTATACTGTGAAAAATTATTTTCATAAGAACCTCAAATAATTAAATATAATAGTGATAAAATTAAGCCTGGTAATCTTAAAAAACCAATTAATAATATAAATAAAATAGAAAATGGAATATGAATATTAATAAATTGTCCTAATAAATTAAATATTAATATTCCAAATATTCCAATTAATAATGACTTTATAATATATTTGATTTTTTCTTTCATAGAATCACCAATATATTTTATGTGATTCTATTTTTATTATGATTAATAATCTCTTCTACCATCTATTGCCTTTAATAGAGTCATTTCATCTACATAGGATAAATCGCCACCTACTGGTAATCCATGAGCTAATCTAGTTATTTTTATATCATAATCTCTTAATAGTTCTCTTATATATCTAGCTGTTGTTTCACCCTCTAGTGTAGCATTTGTACCTAATATTAATTCATCTATTTGGTTATTTTTTGCTTTATCTATTAATGTTTTTATATTTAAATTATCTACACTAATACCTTTAGATAAATTAATTGCTCCATTTAATACATGATAAATACCTTTAAATTCATTCATTTTTTCAATAATAAATAAATCCTTTACATTTTCTACTACTAAAATAATTCTATGATTTCTATTTTTATCATTACATATAGAGCACAAGCCCTCTTCACAAATATTACCACACTCTGGACATGTATGAATATCCTTTTTTACAGCTATTAATGAATTAGTAAAATCTATTATATCTGTTTCATCCATATGCATAAAAACATATAATGCATATCGTTCAGCTGTTTTTTTACCAACTGATGGTAGTTTAGAAAAGCTTTCTATTAATTCAAGAAGAGCTTGAGGATATTTCATATTAGAACATACCACCAAAGCCACCTAAGTTACCTAGGCCACCTAATAGCTTATTACTTTCTTCTTCAATTTTTTTATTTGCTTCATTAATAGCAATAACAATCATATCCTGTACCATTTCAATATCATCTAATGCTTCAGGATCAATAGTTACACTAACAACTTCATGATTACCTTTTACTTTAGCTGTAACTACTCCTCCACCAGAGGTACCTGTATAAATAGAATTTTCTATTTTTTCTTGAGCCTCCATCATTTGTTTTTGCATTTTTCTTAATTTCATCATTTGTTGTTGATTCATTTTTATTCCTCCACTATTTTTAAATTTTCTTCACTAAATAATTCTTTAACACTTGAAACAATTGGATCATTTCCAATGTTAGAAGGTATTTTTCTTTTTAATACTCCAATTGAAATATTCTCTAATACTGGTTTTGGATTAGAAACAGTATATTTCATTTTATAATCTAAGGCTATTCTATTCCATATTGCTTCTGGTAGACAAATATAATCATCTAATGGATAATCATATTCTGAAAATATTTCTTTAAATTTTATATAATTCTCATATTGCATAACTCTATTACAGAAGCTTTGGTCTTGCATTGTTACAATAAAAGAATTTGATGTAGCAGCTACTATATGACCTCTACATAATAATTGAACAACAAATATATTAATATATTTTTCTCCAATTTCTTTAAATATTTCATTTAATCTCTCTTTTTTAGCCTTTGAGGCATCATATAATATTTTTTCAACATCTCTAATAGTAATATAATCTAAATTTTCTATATTGTTTGTTGAAATATTATTTACATTTACTTCAATTTCCTTTGTTGGTTCGGATTTTGGAGTATTTTTAAGTTTATTAATAGCATCATCTGTAGGTAGATTTATTTGATATTGTGATTTTGAATTATTATGATTGTTAATACTTATATTATTTGAATTATTGTTCATTCCTTTATTTTTTGTTAATAAAACAATTGTATTTTCTAATGATTCTATTCTATCTAATAAATTAGCATTTTCATTTAATTTATTATCATTCATTTTAATAATAGCTAATTCTAAGAATGCTCTTTTTTGAGTAGAAAATTTCATTTGATTTAAACTATCATTTAAAATATTAAGCCATGAATATATTAAATTCTTATTTAATAAATTACATAAATTAATAAATGATTGATTAGTAAACATAAGCTTTTCTTCTATTATTGCATTATTTTTAAATAATAATACATCTCTTAAAAAAAGAATTATATCATTTGCTATTCTAGGTGCTTCTTTACCTTCTTTTAATGTTTTATCTAATAAAACAATAGCTTCTGTTTGATTATCGCTAATACAAGCATTTAAGATATCTATAATTCTATAATAAGAAATATTACCACTGACTGCTAAAACATCATCTAATGATATTTCTTCATTAGTACTATATGAAACACATTGATCCAATAAAGATAAAGCATCTCTCATACCACCTTCAGCTGATTGTGCTATTTGATTTAAGGCATCTTCTGAAATCTTAATATTTTCTTCATTAGTTACTATATGTAATCTTTTATTTAAATTTTCTAAAGATATTGATTGAAAATCAAATCTTTGACAACGTGATAATATTGTATTTGGTAATTTATATGGTTCAGTTGTAGCTAAAATAAATATTACATGTTTAGGTGGTTCTTCTAATGTTTTTAATAATGCATTAAATGCTGCATTAGATAACATATGAACCTCATCTATAATATATACCTTATATTTTCCTTGAGCAGGTAAAAATTTCACTGTATCTCTTAAGGCTCTAATATCATCTGCACCATTATTAGAAGCTGCATCTATTTCGATTACATCTGAAATTGTACCTTTAGCAATACCTTTACATATTTCACATTCACAACAAGGTTCTTTAATTGGACCATTAATACAATTCATTGCCTTAGCCATTATTTTGGCTAGGGTTGTTTTTCCTGTACCTCTAGGACCACAAAATAAATAAGCATGAGCTACCTTATTCATTTCAATTGCGTGTTGTAATGTTTTAATAATATGCTC
Organism: uncultured Anaeroplasma sp.; assembly: GCA_945919465.1. Classification (GTDB taxonomy): domain Bacteria; phylum Bacillota_I; class Bacilli_A; order Acholeplasmatales; family Anaeroplasmataceae; genus Anaeroplasma. The sequence goes on from CAMEJG010000031.1 coordinate 23,405, forward strand.
TTGGCCTACAACATCACTAAATTTTTGTGGTCGATAAGCTCTATATAATGCTATATATGCCATTATTTTGTCTCCTTTCATTCCATATAATAAATATATTTAACATCATTTTCAAAATAATGATAATAAACTATATAAGTTTCATCACTAATTACTAAATCATGAATTGGTACAGCAAATGAATCCTTATTTAAATTTTTATTAATTTTTTCAAATGATTTTACAATTAAATCACTACAATATTCACTATTTCTTGTATTAAATAAAAATGAGTAATTATAAGGATCTCCTAACATAGTTTGAGCAAAAGATAATACTTCTTTTTGTTCTTTTTCTGTCATATTTACTCTTAATACAATTGCATCTGGAAATAATTGATTAGTAGTCCAATAATTTGTAGGATAAATTCTTGAAGGGCTTGGATAATCATCTATTCCAGGAGATTCTATGATTGTTGTTTCATTACTTGAATTAAAATAATCATAATATCTTTCGGTAATTAATGATGCATGTCCTCCTGCATAAGCAGTAATAATATCTCCAATAAAAGGAATTTTAATAGAAGAATGTAAAGAACATATAATATCTCCTGGAGAACCTGGTAATATTACATTATTTACTTTTTGAAATGCTTTTTTTTCTTCATTTCCTTCTACTTTATAATATTTTATAAAGCTTGAAGATATATCCTCTTGATATACTCCTTTTGATTTAAATTGTTCAATTTTAATTGTACTTTCTATATTTTTTACAGAAGCTACAGTAAAAGCCCATAAGACTAAAAATATTAATATACTTCTTAAAAAAATACCTAAATATCTAAAAAATCTTTTCATAGAAAGATTTTACCATATTTATAAAATAATATCAATTTAAGCAACAATATTTATAAATATTTATTATTTTATTGCATAATAAAATGGTATCCGAAGATACCACTATTATTAATTATTCTTTGGTTTAATAACAATAGCTCTATTTTCACCTTCACCCTCAGATTCAGTATAAACATCACGCCAATCACTTAATTTTTCATGAATAACACGACGTTCAAATGAATTCATTGGTTGAAGCTTTACAGCAACTTTTGTTTTTGCAACTTCTTTTGCTGTTTTAGTAGCTAAAATTTCTAATTGATGACTTCTATTACTACGATATCCACCAATATCTAAAGAAACAATAATATGATCCTTAGTATATGTTGAAATTAAATTTCTTAATAATATTTGTAAAGCCTCTAAAGTTTTTCCCTTAATACCAATTAATAATGAATTCTCATAGCTTTCAATAATATAATGAATTTGTTCTTCACCATTTACTGATCTGGCTTCAATTTGATATACAATATTTAAAGCTTTTAAAATCCCCTCTAAATATCTCTTACCCTCAAGTGTTAAATTAATATCTACTAGTGCCTCACAATTAAGGCCTTCTTCTAATTCGCCTAATACATTGATAAAAATATTATCACTTGAAATATGTAATTTTTTTACTGCTTCAGCCATAGCCTCTTCAGTATTTTTTGCGATAATTTCAATTTTCTTTTGCATATGACTCACCACTAAATATTTTCTTTTTGTTGTTTTTCATAATTTCTTTCATTAATTTTTCTACCAACAAATGATTGGAAAATTTGATAAATTCCACCAATTAACCAATAAATTGCAAGAGCAGTACTACTTAATGACATGAATACAAACATTACATTCATAACAAGCATCATTGTTTTCATTGTTTTTTGTTGGTCTGTTTGTTGTTGATTCTTAACATTTGGATGTTGCTTTTGATATTTAGGAGGTCTTTGACCTAACTTTTGTTGTAAAATAGTAATTCCACCAAATAATAATGCAACTACTACAGCAAATATTTTATCTTGAATTGCAGTTGCATCCCAAAATGAAGTATTAATTTCAAAGAAGTTAAATAATTTTGTATTTTCAAGTGCAAATCTACCTGCATATACTACAGTAACACCATCTACTGTAACTGTATTACTCTTATTTATTCTTTGTACAACTTCATACATTGACATAAATATTGGGAATTGTAAGAACATTGTAGTCATACAGCCTAAAGGATTTACTTTATATTTTTTATAAAGTTTAGTCATTTCAAGTTGCATTTGTTGTTGACTACGAGGATCCTGTCTACCTTGATATTTTCTTTGAATTTTAGCCATTTCAGGTTGCATTAACTGCATCTTTAAACTCATACCATTTTGTTTAGAATATATAGGCCATGCTAAAGTTCTAACAATAATAGTAGTGAATAAAATACCCCAAAAAAAAGAATTTCCAAGCCAAGTACCTATTAAATTACAAATCCAAGCAATTGGAAAAGAAAGAACATTAATAGGCCATGCCCATATAGCATTCCATAGACCACTTCCACCTGCCCATAAATCTATCCATTCTTGACCATAACTAGTATATGGTTTAGAATACCAGTTACTTGAATCAAAACGACAGCTAGATAATCCAAATAAAACAAAGGATAAGCACAAAATTAAAGCTAGCTTATATTTGTTTTTTTGTAAAAAATTAATCATTCTTTTCTCCTTGTATTAACTTTTGTTTTTTAAATAGATATTCTAACTGCTTATAAAACTCTTGATAACTAAGTTCTAAAGCTTTAGGCTTTACAATTATAAATACATCATAAGATAAATTTTTAACTAAAGGTAATGAATCTACCACAGCTCTAACCCATCTTTTATAATGATTTCTCACAACTGCGTTTCCTATTTTTTTTCCAACACTCATCGCATATCTAAATTTGCCGGTTTCAATATTTTTTTTCTTATAAACTGTGAAATATAAATTAAAAGCATATTTTTTTTCTTTTATTATTAATTCTATTTCATCTGTTTTTTTTACGCGATTTTCTTTTTTCATAGAATATCTCCTAAAATTAACAAAAAAATACAACCAAAAAATAAATTGTTCTGGTTGTACTAGTTATGTCAATTTAATTGATTCAATTATACAGTTAATTGTTTTCTGCCCTTTTTACGTCTAGCAGCTAAAATCTTTCTACCGTTTTTAGTTGCCATTCTAGCGCGGAAACCATGAGTAACTTTTCTTTTACGTTTATTAGGTTGATAAGTTCTTTTCATATACTCATTACCTGCCTTTCTTAAGAAACCATGCTGTTTCATTTTAACAAATATAAAATGTGATGTCAAGAAATATTTTTTGTTCTATAAAAAAATATTAGGGCTTTCGCAAAGTCAAACCTTAAAAATAATATTCAGTTAGCTGTTTAGACA
>CAMEJG010000032.1 GCA_945919465.1 uncultured Anaeroplasma sp.
TATCTGCTTCTTTACATAGTAGTAAACTATTGTAGGGTCATCTCTATCAGTTTTTCTAATCTATCTATTGCATTAACATAAAATACTAGTTTCCCGAAATCAGATTGATGAAACTTGCCAATTTTAACAGCAATAACTACATAAGCATGTATCTTTAAATAATTCATTAGACAAATCATTAGATTCAGTAATAGCTTCAGTTGTTGTTGGTTTTATTAAGCTTCTTTCATATGATTTCATAGTTATTTGATTTAATACCATGCTTCTAGACCACCCATTTTTATGAGTTTGATTAATATACCACAACATTTCTTCATGTGAATGTGACTTATTCATTATTCTTATTAAAGTAAACCATGGAATTTGGGTTGCAGGTTGCAACCTAATTTCATCTCTATGGAACTCTTTTGCAAATTGAGACATTTTTTTAAGCTGTTCACATGAATATCCCTTACCATATTCTTTTAAATCATTAGATAGTCTTTCAATATATTTATTTCCCCAAACCTTTCTTTTGTTAATGATAGTTCCTATTTCATAATAGGTCATTATCATAGCACTATTAACAACAACCATAGCTTTATTTTGGTTAGTTCTAATAGTTTCTTTGATTTTGTTTAAATCATTTAAATAACCTTTCTCTAATATTGTTATTTCTTTTGTTTTAGTCATATATAATTCTCCTTAATTTACTAGATTTATAAAATAATAGATTTTTATTTATATAAATAAATATTATTTATAACTTTTTATAAAATAAAAAAATCCCACAGGATTTTATTTCCTGTGGGATAAAGACATATTCAATTGGATATATAGTGATTTCATAGCTATTTCTCCTTTATGAATTTTATTATCTATCTTCTCTAAAATAATTAATACCTAATGCTTGAGGAGGTTGAACTCTTCTTTCTCCAAAGATACTTGTTAGTATTAATACTAATATAGTAGCAATATATGGAGCCATTTTAATTAATTCCTTGTTGTTTGTTGCTGCTGAAATGAATGAAGGTAATACATATAAATAAGCAAATAAGAAAGATCCTCCTATAGAAACTGTTGGTTTCCATACTGAGAATATTACTAATGCTACAGCAAGCCATCCTAAATTTTCGATACTTGCAGCTTGATCAAACATTCCGGTTGAGAAATCCATTACAAATGACAAACCACCTAAGCCTGAAATTGCAGCTCCTATTATAGTTGCTAAGTAGCGATATCTTGAAATAGAAATACCTTGGGCATCAGCAGTTTGAGGAGATTCGCCTACAGCTCTTAGATGTAGACCTATTCTAGTTTTTTTGAAAAATAATGTGACTAATATTGCTAATATAATTGCCAAATATACTAGTATTCCATAAGAGAAAAATACCTGTAATCCTTCAGGAGCATCAGCTGGTAAATTAAATAAATTATTAAAGTATTTAGCAACCTTAGGCAAATAATTTTTATCAAACTTATGACTTAAGAAATTTGCAAAGCCTACACCAAAGGTTGTAATAGTTAATCCTGTAATATTTTGATTTGCTCTTAATGTAACTGTTAAAAATGAATATAATAATCCTGCAATACCTGAAAAAACACAAGTAAATATTATTGCAATTAATACTGCTAAAAAGCCATTAGTATTATTTACTCCTCCACACCAAGTAATATATGATGATAAGCCTAAACAACCACCAATACCACCAATGCACATAATACCAGGAGTACCTAAATTTAAATGTCCTGATTTTTCTGTTATTATTTCTCCTGTAGAACCAAATAGGAATGATGTAAATAAACGAATTGCTCGAATAATGATTGATGCTGAAAACATTTATTCTTCCTCCTTTTTAGATTCTTCAATTACAGTTGCTGAAATATTAGTATCACCAACTACTAATTGTTCTTTATTTTCTCTTATTTCTTCATGATTTTTAAAATCTTCAATATTATTTTCAACTATTTCTTTTGTTTTTTTCTTAAATGGATTTATTTTAATAAAGAAATTACCAATTTTTTGAAAAAAACCATCTATTTTATTAGCAATACGCTCAAGACGACTTCCTTCTTTGAAAATAATTCTATAATTAATAAAGAAGGTACAAGCAATAATTGAGAAAAAGAATATTGAAGTAATAATTCCTGAAATAGCAGCATTTGTACAACCAATATTTAATAATAATTGATTACCACCTCTTTGAATAAATATAACAAAGAAAGATGATAGAATCATAAATAATGGATTGAAATTTGCAAGCCAAGCAACAATAATTGCAGTAAATCCTCTACCATTTAATGTCGTAGTAGATACTGTATTATTTAATCCTGTAGTTAGTACAAATCCAACTATTCCACAAATAACACCTGATAAAATTAATGTTCTTATTATAACCCATTTTACATTAATTCCAGCATATTTAGCTGTACTTGTAGATTGTCCTACAACTGCTATTTCATAACCATGCTTAGTCATTTTTAGATATACTGTAACAAACGCTACAAGTAAAGCTACAATTATTAAAATTGTCAAGTATTGATGCATCATTGGTAAATATACTGAATCAATAGTAAACAGCTTATTATCCTTACCATAGGTATTAACAAAGAAGGATACTAGCTGTATTGCAACATAATTCATCATTAGTGTAAATAATGTTTCATTTGTATTAAAGAAGGCTTTAAATATTGCAGGAATAACTGACCAAATAATGCTTGCAAGAATTGATGCAAGCAGTGCTAAGGTTAAAACCCAAAAATCAGGCATTTTTCCAACACAAAAATATAATATTAAATATGCAGCCATACAGCCTACTAGGGTTTGACCATCAGCACCAGTATTCCAATATTTCATTTTAAATGCTAATGATAAGGCTAAAGCTATTCCTAATAAAATACAGGTTTCCTTTATCATTACCCAAAAGCTTGGATAATTACCAAAAGATCCATATATAAATGATGAAACTAAATCAATAATATTAGCTCCTTCAGATATTTGAATAAAAATCGCAGATATTATTATTGCAATAATTATTGCTAAAAATCTAGATAAGAAAGAATGCTTAAAAGTAACATTTGTTCTTTTAGCGATATGAATTATAGGCTCTTTAGCTATCTTTTTATTCTTTGTTGCTTCCATTATTAGCTATACCTCCATTCAATTCATTCCATTCTTCATTTGTTAGTTGAGAATCCTTAGCATGACCCCATTCACGTTCACTTTGTTCTTCTGTAAGATTCAAAGCACCAGTCATCATTAAACCAAGCTTCTCCTTTGTAGTGTTTTGGGCTTTAACAACACCCATCATTTTTCCATGACAAATAACCATTATTTTATCACATAATTCTAGCATTACATCTAAATCCTCACCAACAAAAAGAATACCTACACCATTCTTTTTTTGTTCATTTAATATATTATAAATACCATATGAGGAATTAATATCAAGGCCTCTTACAGGATAAGCTGTAATTATTACATTAGGGCTTGAATCTATTTCACGTCCTACTAATACCTTTTGAACATTACCACCTGAAAGCTTACTTACCTCTATATCAACTGATGGAGTTTTAATATCAAGCTTTTCAACAAGCTTTAATGCAGTATTTCGAGCTTTTTTTCTATCTACAAAAATACCCTTAGGTTCTCCATAATTTTTTATCATCATATTATCAGTAATAGAAAATGATGCCGCAAGCCCCATTCCTAATCTATCTTCAGGAATAAAGCTCATTGAAATTCCCTTTTCAATAATCTTTTTAGGAGATAAATTAATTATAGATTCTCCCTTATGAGTGATTTGACCACTAGCTATAGGTCTTAATCCAGCAATAGCCTCACAAAGTTCTTTTTGTCCACAGCCTGAAATTCCAGCAACACCTAATATTTCTCCACCACGAATATAAAATGACATATTATCAATAGCTATGCTATTATCATCTTTATATATTGTTAGATCCCTTATTTCTAATAAAGGAGAGGTTGCTAAACTTTCAGTTCTTTCAATTTTAAGGTCTATTTTCTTTCCAACCATTAAATCAGCTAATTCCTTTTCACTGGTTTCATTAGTCTCTACAGTAGTAACATATTCTCCCTTACGCATTATTGAAACTCTATCAGAAATTTCCATAACCTCATTTAGCTTATGAGTAATGATAATTATAGATTTTCCATCTTCTTTCATAGCTTTAAGAATTTTAAATAGCTTTTCAATCTCTTGGGGAGTTAATACAGCAGTTGGTTCATCTAATATTAGAATATCTGCACCTCTATATAGAACCTTTATAATTTCTACTGTTTGTTTTTCAGAAACACTCATATTATAAACTTTTTTATAAGGGTCTATTTCAAAACCGTAGCGTTCTGATATTTCTTTAACCTCTTTAGCTAAGGAACGTAAATTAAATCTTTTTTTGTTTTCTAATCCTAAAGCAATATTTTCAACTGCAGAAAATAAATCAACAAGCTTGAAATGCTGATGAATCATTCCTATTTTTGCATGAAAGGCATCCTTAGGAGACTTTATTACTGTTTCTTCACCATTAACAAAAATAGTACCAGAATCAGGATAATAAATTCCTGAAATCATATTCATTAATGTTGTTTTACCAGAACCATTTTCTCCAAGCAGTGCTAGTATTTCACCCTTTTTCAAGGATAAACTAACATTGTTATTCGCAATAACTGAATTTCCAAAGGTTTTAGTTATATTTTTAAGTTCTAAGGCATATTCCATGTAGTTCCTCCATAATTTTAATAAGGCGGAGGAGACCCTCCGCCTTAATTATTATTTTACTCTAATTTATTTATTATATTATTCTTTTTCAGTAATTCCATCAATTCTCATATCAAAATATGGAGCTGAACGATAAGTAGATTCTTTAAATACACCATTTTCAATTACTTGAGTATCTTTAGTAAATGCTGGATCATCATTAACATCAGCCTCATATGAAGTAACTGTTTTTCCATCTACAGTGAAGTTTGCAGTATTGAATACTTCTAAGCCACCCTTTAAGTCACTAATAACCTTATCTAAAGCAGCTTTTGTGCCACTTGCAGCTAAAGTTTCATTTAAGGTTAATACCTCAACAGCACCATTTTCAATTGTTCCATACCAATCAGAATTCATCTTTTCACCCTTTAATGTAGAATTAATCATATATCTGAAATATGGTCTCCAATTAATTCTTGAAGCTATTAAATAAGTATCTAGATTATCATTAGTACCATTATAGAATACATTTGGTACACCCTTTTCCTCACATACACCAGGAGCACCCAATGAATCAGCATGTTGAGAAATAATAACTGCCTTATCTTCATCAATTAAAGCTGTAGCTGCAGAAGCTTCACCTTCAATTGAATACCAGCTATTAGTATAACGAACACTCATTGTCACTGAAGGACAAACACTCTTAGCACCTAAATAGAATGAAGTATAACCAGAAACAACCTCAGCATAAGGGTAAGCACCAACATAACCCATTACTGCTTGTTCAGCTGTAATTGTACCAGCTTCAATCATTGCATTTAGCTTTAATCCAGCTGCAACACCTGTTACATATCTACCTTGATAAATTGATGCGAAAGCATTATGATAATTATCTAAGCCTTCTGTATGAGCACGAGTACCAGTTGCATGACAGAATTCTACATCAGGATACTTCTTTGCTGCCTTAATTAGGTATGGCTCATGTCCAAATGAGTCAGCGAATACTGCCTTACAGCCTTGATTAACAAGCTCTTCAGCTGCTGTATAGCAATCGTCTCCTTCTGTAACACCGATTCTTGACATAAATGTTACATTTAATTCATTACAAACATCCTTTGCAGCCTCAATGAAGTTCTTGTCATATGATGAATTTTCATCATGTAGGAAAATAAAACCAATCTTATCACTACTTGTACCACAAGAGCTTAAGCTTGCTGCTGCTAATGCGCATGTTGCTGTTAATGCAAATAAACCAAATACTTTTTTCATTTTTCTCTCCTCTTTATTATTCATGATTTATTTAATACATTATTAATTATATAACGAAATAATTAAACTGTAAACAAATAAAATTCAAAATTTTACATTTTTTTTACATAAAAGTTATAATATTTACATTACTTAAAACAAATAGTTTATAAATATTCACTATTTACTAATTTTTTTTCTATTTATCTTAAAATAGGAACACCATTTTCAAATCTATCGACAATTACAGCACTCTCAACACGAATTCCAAGCTCTTCAAGTCTCTTTCTTCCATTTTGAAATCCCTTTTCGATAACAATCGCAACACCTACTACCTCGGCATTAGCTTGTTTACATAAATCAATCAAACCAATTGAAGCATTGCCTTCAGCCATAAAGTCATCAACTATTAATACCTTATCATTTTCTGATAAGAATCTTCTATCTACAGAAACAACATTAGAAGTTCCCTTTGTAAAAGAATCAACAACTGTAGTATATAAATTATTTTCATCAACTATTTTTGATTTACTTTTTTTTGCAAATACTAATGGAACATAATTATAATATCTTGCAACGCCAACTCCAAAGGCAATACCACTAGTTTCTATAGTTAATATTTTAGTTACTCCAGTAAATTTTTTTGAAAAATATTCTCCTAATTCATCTATAAGTTTAGTATCAACCTGATGATTAATAAATGAATCAACCTTTAAAATATTATTCCCTATTACATAACCATCCTTTAAAACTTTTTCCTTAATATTCATAATAATATTTTCCTCCACAAATTAACTCCAATTATACTATTTTATTATTATTTTTTCAACCTTAAGCTAATAAATAGATGAATATTGTTAATTATTATCTATAATCTGATTTTGCATAACAAAAAAAGAAATAGGTAGTCCCACTCAATGAAATGTTTCAATCCCAAAATAAGAATAATAGTAATATTAATTAAATAATTCTTAGATATTTTCTTCTCAAATAAACTAATTCTATTTCTAATCACTTTATCATAGAATTTATCATTGTTAAGAAATCTTGCATTATATTTATTTTCCCATATTTTTCATTCAATAATAATTATAAAAGCTTAATACCAATCCCTAATGCCCCATATTTTTTATATTTTTTTATAATACATCAGCATATCATTAGGATCGATAATCTCTTCTTCTTTATATCCGATAGATATTTTATCATGATGCTTATATAGTTCTTCAAAATTTGTATATTTGTAAATATCTACTTTAACTTGTTTTTCTAGAGTAATTGTATTAGTCAATTCTATTATATCCACTATTTTTATATTAAATTGTTTTTCATCATTTAAGCGCATCTCAATTGTTTTAGCCTTATTTTTAATTGCTTCAAATGAATCATTCCACAATATCATTTGATGAACTATTATATTATTTCTTAGTCTTCTTAATATTTGAATACCTTCTTCAGTGTAATTTTTATCTAAAACAATACTTTTAGCTTCTAAAATTCTCTCAATTGCCTGTTTTGTATCAAATGTATGATAAGTCAGAAATATACTTCTTAGCTCTTTTGGTTTAATTATCTTATAAGCTTGCTTTGAAGATATTTCATAAGTGTAGCAAAAATATCTATATAAATGTCCTATCCAATATAATTCATCTTTTGAATACTTTACACTTCCATATGAGGTTTTGCCATATTCAGCATCTAATTGTTCATAAATATCAATTATTGTCAAAGTATCATCTAATAGTTGGCAAGAATCAAATTGTTTAACAATTTTTGAATTCATAAATCTACTTATAAAAATTTCAGTGCTACAATCTAAAGTTAATGAATTTTCAAACAATTCAGATTGTATATCACATAGTATTAATCCATTATTATCTATTGTTTTCATTTTAATATTTCGTCTATATATAGACCACTCTCAAAGGATTTCAAATTTTCGCAGATAAAAACTCAAAAAAAGTGAGTGAATATCATGATTACAAAAATATATTTTTTACATTTTTATATTGAACTTACAGGGAGAATATATGTACCATCATTTATTACTGATATCTTATCTGCTGTACAAATAATGGCATTCTTTCCCTTTTCAAATCTAGTATTTTTAAGTTTTTTAAATCCTTTTGTATTACTTGCATTAAATGACTGTCCAGTTTTAATTTCAATACAGGAAAGTATCCTATTTCTAATCAAAACAAAATCAATTTCATTTTGATCACTATCTCGATAATAAAATAATTCCTGCAATTCTCCATTATTCAAATAGCTTTTTCTAATTTCATTAAAAATAAATGTTTCAAAAAATCTTCCTTTTAAAAAACTTCTTTGTAGAGTTTCAGAACTATCTACACCACATAAATATGCTGCTAAACCAGTATCAAAAAAATACATTTTAGGTCTTTTAACCACTCTTTTTACAATAGATTCTTCATTGTACGGTTCAACAAGATATATTATACCTGTTTTCACTAAAGCAGATACCCAAGATTTTATAGTATTAGTTACAACTCCTACTTGCTTAGAATAATTATCATATACCAATTCCTCTGCTGTATTAGATGCTAATATTTTCAGGAAATTAATAAATTTAATCTCATCATTAATTGCTATTAATTCTCTTAAATCTTTTTCTAAATATGTTCTTAAATATGATGAATAGAATAGTTGAGATTTCATTCCTAAATCGTCATATAAAACCGGAAAAAAACCTCTTACTATATATTTAAACGCTCGAGTTTCATCAATATAATAATCATTAATTCTAGATGATATAGAGCTTATATTAACATTAAATGGAATATTATTTCTATTGTTTATCTCGGATAATGATAAATTACTCATGTCAAGAATTGCAACTCTACCGGATAAAGACTCTTTTGATTCATCTAAAAGTTTTTGTCTTTGAGACCCAGATAAAATATACAATCCATTACTTTCTTTATTTCCTTTTTTTAATCTAGATTCATTAACTATTTTCTCAAGTTCAGGAAATAATTCTGGAGCCTTTTGAGCTTCATCAATTATAATTGGGGCTCTATGAAGTTCAAGAAATGTCTTAGGATCGCCTTTTGCCATTGCATATTCTAATGAATCATCTAATGATATATAAGTGTATCCTTTGTTCAAAAATGAATTATATAACAATGTTGATTTACCTATTTGTCTTGGACCAGTAACTAGTGTTATTGGATAGTGTTTTATTGTATCTTCGATAATAATTTCGATATTTCTTTTAATCATAGCATCATCTACTTTCTTATTTTTTGCAATTATATTGCAATTTTTACGACTTTATTATATCAAATTTATTAAATTATAGCAACAAAAAAAGGCAAATAAGTTCAATTGTCTATCATATTAATATTTAAAACAATAATTTAAGTTTTTTACTGTAGTGCCCCTCTCGTCTCAACAGATTTTCTGAATTTTCGCAGATAAAAACTCAAAATATTATTTCTCATTCAATTTTCGTTCTAGGTACTCTGTTAATTCTTCAATCACCTTATATTTTGAAATTGCTAAATTTTTAGTATTCTTAAGTGTTGTTTTACATACAACGCTATTAGCTTCACTACATAGTACAATACCAATAGTAGGCGAATCTAAATCGCTTTTAATATATTCATCAATATAATTTGTATAGAATAATAATTGTCCTATATATTCAGGTTTGAACTTTGTTGTTTTTAATTCTATAACAACATATGAATGACTAGGAATATGATAAAATAAAAGATCTATTTCATATTCTATATCATCAATAGGTAATCTATATTTTTCTCTAACAAAGGAAAAACCTTGACCTAGTTCTAAGATAAATTTTTGAATATTAGATAATATACTATTTTGTAATTTCTTCTCGGAAATAATATCATTTACTCCTATAAAATCTAATACATAGGTATCCTTTACTATTTCATTTAATTCAGTATTAATAGATACTTCCCTATCTTGTATAGAAGTATCTGGATTAATTAAATATCTCTCATAAGCTTTAGCTTTAAACTGTAATTCTACTTGGCTTCTTGACCATCTATTTTTATGAGTTTGATTAATATACCATAAAATTTCTTCATGAGAGCTTGATCTTGGTATAATTATATTAGATAAAGTTCCCCATGATATTTCTCTCACAGGTTGTGAGAAAAATTCTTCAGTTGAAAATTCTTTTGAAAATAAAGACATTCTATATAGATTTTGAATAGAATATCCTTTTCCATAATCTTTTAAATCATTAGATAATCTTTCAATATATTTGTTTCCCCATATTTTTCTTTCATTGATAATTCTACCTATTTCATAATAGGTCATTATCATGGCACTATTAACTACTACCATAGCTTTATTTTGGTTAGTTTTAATAGTTTCTTTGATTTTGTTTAAATCAGTTAAATAATCTTTCTCAATAATTGTGATTTCTTTTGTTTTAATCATAATATTTATTTCCTCTTTTCTCAAAAAAATAAATCCTGCAAAGCTTTAAGCCTTACAGGATTATAGTTATATTAAATTGGGCATATTGTAATGTCATAATTACCAGCTCCTTAAGATAGTCTTATTGCATCACATATTCCATTTTATTGCTATATTATTAGACTTTTTCTTTGGGATTATTTTAGCGAAAATTAAAAATCCGATTCAACGGGTAAATTTGAAACCCACGCAAAAAATTAATCAATTATTGAATAATTATATAAAAGCAAAAAAAGACCCGAAGGTCTTTATTCTTTCTCAATTATCCTAAAATGATACAAAGCTTCAACTAATGCATCTCGTTTATCTTTTGGAATATTTGGGTGTCTTGCATCATCTTTCTGTCTATTCGATTGCATATCAGCACCATATTCTCTTTTTACTTGAGCAATTTGTAGTGTTGATACGCTTAAATTATAAGTCTCTTTAACATATGCCATTATTTCAGGATAGGTTGCTTGCTTACGATTATAATGTGAAGCACGTATTCTTACTTCATTTGTTATTGAATCTATTGATACATCCTCTGAAGAAATAGGCTTCATATCCTCAGTTATTACTCCAAAGTGTATAAGGGCTTTTCTAATAATTTCAGCAGTTTCTTTTCTAGGTCCTCTCTTAAATTGAAAGTAATTTGCTCCATTTTCTGCAACACCATACTGTTTTTTTATGCATGATATTTGTGGGTTATAAATAGTGATATTGTAATTTTCCTTTACCCATTCCTTTATATCAGATAATTTCCCTTTCTTTTTGTATGGACCACGAACCTTATTTTGCTTTTTAATTCTCTCACGTTCTGCAAATATCAAGCTTACTCTTTCATATATAGGAGCTAATAAACCATTTTCTTCTAGGTTGAATTCAAGTCCAACGTTTGAATTATATTTAGCATTATTTAGCTTATCAAATACTTCATTTTTAGGTACATCGCTTAATATATCAGTAATTTCCTTTTGATCATTATGAATTCTTAAATTAAGCTCAATAGATTTTATTAATTTTTCTAATGTCCAATCCTCATAGATATCAATTCTTTTAAAAAAATATCTAATTAGCTGTTGACGCTCCTGTTCAGTACATTGATCATATATTTCATTAAAGTTATACATAAAAAGCTTAATATTTTCGATAGTCATTTGCTCATTAGATAAGCTAATCTTTTTTGATTTACATTCTTCAATTTTATTTAGAATTAAATCAAGCTTATCATACATATCATAAAGCCTTTCATTCATTTCTGCTCGTCTTTTATTTCTATTTGGTAGATTTAAAGGTAAATTATCAATGTCTTCTTCAAGCTCCTTTTTATTCTGATTAACTAGATTATATTCAGCCTCTAGTTTATTTAATTCCTCATCAATTGTATTAGAATCAACCTTAACCTTAAAGCTATCAGCTACTAATTGAATAAATGCTGGTGTTTTTACTAGTTCATTTACCAAAACCTTAATATAGCTATCTATGATATCCTCTCTAATTGTTTTATTATAGTTGCATTTAAATCCTTTATATCTCTTATAATTATAACAAACATAATAGTAAGAGCCTTGTCTATTTGAAGGATCACGCTTAAAATTAGATTTTGTCATATTCATTTTTCCACCGCAGCAAGGGCATCTTAAAATACCAGATAATAAATGTGCCCTTGGGTTCCCAGATGACGGAGAACATAAAACACCAGTTTTCTTTCTTTTATCCTGAGCTTTTTCCCATAAATCATTATCTATTATTGCTTCCTGCTGACCATCTACTAGAATATAATCATCAGCATGTACTCTTTTATATTCATTTCTTGTACCTTTAACCTTTTCTCTTTTCCTACGACCAAATGCAATTTTCCCTATGTATATTGGATTGTCTAAAATATTTCTTATTATTCCATTCGAGAAAAAATCAGTATTCACATTATCTCTTCTAAGCTTAGTTTCAGTAAGATTTATTTGAGTACATACTCCTCCTATACCATGCTTTGTATTTGCATATAAATCAAATATCTTTCGAACAGTTTTTGCTTCTTCCTCATTTATAATAAGCTTTCCATTTTCAAGCTTATAGCCATAAGGTGCAAAACCTCCATTCCATCCTCCTTGTCTTGCTTTTTCTTTACGTCCGTTCATGGTTTGTTCTAAGATATTTTCACGTTCTATTTCTGCTACTGCAGATAATACTGATATTAATAATTTACCACTAGTTTGAGAGGAATCTATCCCTTCTTCTGTTGCAATCAAATTAATATCATATGATTGGATATATTCGATTGAGGTTAAGATGTCAGCTGCATTTCTACCGAATCTAGATAGCTTATATACAAGAATATAATCTATATCTAAACCTCCTTTAATATCCTCTAGCATTTGCTTAAAGGCAGGTCTTCCATCTATTGATTTACCAGATTTTCCAGCATCCTCATAAATTTCCTTTACTATAATACCTTCTCTATCTGCATATCTTTTAATTGTTGAACGCTGACCATCTAATGAGAATCCATCAGCTTGCATTTCAGTTGATACTCTTAGATATATTACAGCGTTTTTCCCTTCTCTTAGCATTAAGAAGACCTCCCTTACTTTTCTTTGAATTTATATTTTTTGATAAGATAAGCAACGTAATCAGCACAAAGCTTTGCATTTTGTTCTTCTATACGTTTCTTTTTATCTTGTTCTGTTTCTCCTGTTTTTGATTTTATTTCTTTATTCATTGAGGCTACTTTCTCATCTACGTTTATAGACTCTAGCCTATTGTCTAAATATACCTATTCGGTATTTTACAATATCATTATATATTCCTTTTAGGTATTTGTCAAGTGTTATTTTATACCTTTTCGGTATTTTTTTATTTTATTTTTTTATAAGTTAGGTTATAATGATATTGAGGTGTTAACATGAGCTTTAGAGAAAATATTGCATTAAATATTAATACTAGACTTAAGGAGTTAAAAATAACTCAAAAGACTTTTGCAGAAAAGCTTAATATTAAGCAAGCAACTGTTAGTAAATGGGTAAGTGGAACTCAGGTTCCAGATATTGATTTAATACCAGCAGTTTGTAAGGAGCTTGGTTTAACATTAAATGAGCTTTTTGGTATTGATGATGCTAATAGTGATACTCTAGAAGCTATGAAACTATATAAAGCCTACATAGAACACCCAGATGTAAGGGGATCTGTTGATATACTACTTGAGCTTAAGAAGGATAGATAAGTCCTTCTTTTTTTTGGCTACCACTAGATGAATGGCTACAATTCTATTATAGGGTGTATAGGGTGCCTCTCTTTGTCCTAGTAAAAAAAAAGATTACTACTTTTTTAGTAGTAACCTTAAAAATTTAGAATAATGGTAGATTTGCAATATTGAATATTGATTTATAAATTATTAGAAAATACTTTTTTATTTTTCTATCATAGATAACCTGAGCATTCTCTTCAAATATTGCATATATTGAATCTTTTACAGCAGCGAGCGCTCTTCTTCCTGTTCTATCTGTTATTCCATATAATGAACAGAATTCAGACATTGAAAAGCCATCACCTGAAAATAGCTTTAGGATAATATAGTCTCTTCTTTCGATTTTTGCACATGTATAATCATTACCTCTCATAGTATTCCTCCACATTAACATTTAGCTCTGTAATTGGAATATTATAGGTTGATAGTATATTATCCTTTGTGAATTGATAAATTTTGTTCCCATGGCTTATTTTAATCAGTCCCTTATTTGAAAGATGCTGTGTCTCTAGTAACCTATAGGTTGAAACATCCATTCCAAGCTGTTTAGCGTAATTTAATTCACTTTTTCTTTCTAATAACCTAGTAACATGAATTAGTATTCCTAAGTGTTGCTCAACAGGGTATTCATTATATAAGCAATATAGAACTACTAGCTTTGCTGGTATATATGCTATTCTTATAGCTTGATTGAAATAATTAATTTTTACAGGTGATATCATAATTGGATAACCTGAGGAATCAATATAAAGATATAGCTTACTATATGGACCATTTTTTATACAATATTCTAAAGCAATAAATCTTATTGTTGAATACATTTCTTTACGTGTTAGAAGCTGAGGATTATTTGTTTGCATAAGCATAAATCTCCTCAATTATTGAATTATAGTAATCATTACCAACTGATAAATCATCATTTTCTGGTAGGAAGCTTGTTTTATAGCTAAAATTAATATAAACATCTTCTCCAAAGCTTTTAGCATAGGCTTCAATACAATCCTTAATTGTAAATTCAAAATCCTGGAAGCAAGAGTTATAATCCTTTTTAAGTACGCTGTTATCCGGGAATTTTCTTAATACACAACAGCCTTCTAAATAGTTTTCAAAGGCATATTGATAAAGCTTGTTATCCTCTATTGAATAGAATAATATATAATCCATTGGATTAAAGCCATCTGCATAATAATTCCTTTTAATGAAATCATAACAGCTTTGTGCCGCTTCCTTTTTAGCATCTGTTTTATATCTACCAAACCCTGTAAATATAGTATTAATATTTTCTATTTCAATTGTTACTTCCCATAAATTAGTTTCATAATTAAATCTATAGATATAGTCAGGCTGAGGTATTATTTTCTTTTGCCATAGATTATCTAATGAATTAATTGAGCTTAGTAGATTATCCTCAAAGGTTATTTTTAGATAATCTGACCTTTCTTCTATTTGTTTTCTTAAAATAGAGCATAGCTTTTTCTTTAATAGGTATTTACTTTCTGCTGATGAAGCAGCTTTATAATCTGTTGATGGAATATATAGTATTCCTCCAACTTGATTCTCATCGGTATTTGTTATTTCTAATACTACCTCTAGCTTTTTCTTATCACAAAACATTTTTATGAATGAGGAATCATCTGGCCTAGAATCTAGATTATTAATATCTATATCAAGCATTTTTAGTACAATTGATGAGGTTATATCTAGATTTTTATTACAATCAAGAAATATTGCACATACAAGTGATTCAAATAGATCCTCTTGTAATGATAATAGCTTTGAACTTGCACGAGAATGAATATACTTTCCTATCTCTAGCCTTCTAATACGTTCTGATAAATAATCCTTACATGTATATCTAGATACAATATTTGTAAGCTCTCCTTCATTAAATTTACAGTGAAATCCATTTGCATCTACAAATGTATATTTATTAGATATAGCTAATACAAGCACGTAATTTAATATTGAATCACCATAGTATTCTAAAGTCTCGCTTGATTCAATATTAAGCTCATTTGCTACATCACTTCTTGTGAAGGCTTGGGTCAACAAACTTTTGTCTTTGAAGCAATAGCCTATTTTTGATTCTACATCAATAATTTCATTAATCTCCATGAATTTGTTCTCCTTATTTTTAATAATTTGAACTAGGCCTAATTCATGGCTTTATTATATTAAATATGGTGGGCCAACAGGTGAGACAATTATTTTTATTTTCAAATTAAAAAAATGGCCATATATCTAATGATTTTAATGAATCAAAAGATACATGGGCCATAATATGGTCCGATTAATAATACATCTTTATACAGAATTAGCATTATTATTAATTATTTAAAAAGAATTATCATAAATATTTTTGCAATTCAAAAACGCAAGAAAAAAGCCTCTAGATTTTAGTCTAGAGACTTAAATAAAATTACCAGTTTTGATTTATATAATCATTAATCAAGGCTATTACATATTCCTCCGAATAACCATTTTCTCCTATTAATGCATTTAATTCTAAAACTTTATTATATAAAGAAGATCCTTTACCAACTTCATCAATTTCTATTGAACCAACACTAGTTCTTAACCATTCGTTAACTTCATTTCTATAACCATAAACAATTGGTTTTTCTTTACCTTTGTATAGATATTTAATACATTCATAATAATTACTTGCAATAATTTCATCATCAGAACGCTTATCTTCTTTGTATCCCATTTTCTTTTTTATAAATTTCGCTAAATCACTTATTTTCATATAGTTCATCCTTTTTTATTAATCTAAAATCAACAAACTAGAATTACCCATTAATTCTTGATTTTTATATTTTTTCATATCCTTATCATATCTTTTTGGATCATCTATGATTATACATAATTCATTATTTATAATCATAAAATCATTTCTATATGAACTAATACTTTCTTCATTTACTAAATTAAGTTTAGAATCGTATTTTTTAATAATTACCTTATTTCTTGGTAATAGATATGAAACATAATAATTATTATTAAATTGCTGAAGTTTAAATTCATAGGCATTTAAATCACTGCATACTTCATTTCTAAAAATAATATTATAATTTTCATCTAATTTTGTAATATTAATAGATTTGTTATCAGCATTATATTTTTTAGTAATTAAAATATAAGAATCATTCATTTTAAATAAATTTAGTATGAATTCATTTGCTAATACCGATTCGATTTTATCATCAATATGATTATTTCGTCTTTGATAATTATTTATTATAAATGAAGGATCAACACTTTCATTAAGTTTTATTAATGAGTTATCATATGCAAGATAATTATTGGATTTAATGTTTTTGATATTAAAAATAAATAATTTATCATTATAGATTAAATATTCATGCATTCTATTTTTTAAAGGAATTGAAATTTTTAAACCTTCCAAATTACTATAATACAAATTAGTATCATCTTGATATTTAAAAATGAACTTATCATCTTTATAATAAATCAAATTAACCCAAGCGTTATCAACAATTTTTTTTTGTTCAATAATTTCAAACTTCTCATTTAATTTATAAATCGCTTTATCATCTTTATATAGTACATATTGCAAAGTTTCATCACTTTTATTAAAAATTGAGCCATATAAATAACTTGTATTATTTAATTTGTCAGAAAAGTTAACATGAAAATCTAAATCTATTCTTCTTTTTATCATAAAAAACATAACACTCCAGTACTAACAATACCCGAATATGAACTTGCTGCAACACCTATACTGTATGCATCATCTGCTACACCAGCTCCATATGTCACAAAATCTTCTACAATAGTTGCTACTATTATAGCACCTGCTACAGCTATACCAGCCCATGTAGCTATCATAAGCGCTTTCTTTAGTCTTTCTTCTTCAATTGCTCGCTTTACTTGAACATTTTTCCATAAAAATTTAAATGAATATTCTAATGAAAAAGAATATTTGATAACTCCAGAGCCAACAAATTGTACCCTCATTTTAATCTTGTCACCCAAAAAATTAACAATTTTATCATCGAATGGTATCTTTCCTATTTTAAGTCCTTGATTTGCATCAACATAATTTTTAACTTGTCGAGCAGCAGCACTTTGAGAATCAAAATAGTTTTTCACTTCATAAACATATTTAGAATCTACCAAAATATCAATTTCACCAGTATAACCATTTAATTTTTTACATGGTACTTCCAAAGAGCAAAAATGGCCATCATTTTGCAACTGATCAGAAGCTAAGATCTGAGCAGTTTCATGAAATGCAGTATACACATTTCCACCATTTAATACTAACATTGTAGCTCCTAATCTATCATCAGAAATCAAATCTAAATCAGCATACAAAAATTTACACGATGCAATTACCCATCTTGCTGAAGTTCCTTTTTCATCAATTTTATTAATGGGATCATTCATACAATAAGCATAAAGATTTTTAGAGGCATTATTCAATAAATATGTCCCTTGTAAATATATAGTATCATCTTGATTAATAAATCTTCCACAACTTGGATCATAATATCTAGTTTGAAGATAATATAAATCAATTTCTTTATCATAATAGTATGATTTGAAACGTATTGGATTATCAAATCCAAGACTATCTTTTAACAAACCAGAAACTTCTATAATATTCCCAAATGGATTATATGTGTATGATACCACAAGATTACCATTTTGGTCAACAATTCCTAATACGTCATTTTGAGCATTTTTAACATAATAATAATCTTTACCATTATATTTTAATCCTATAATAGAATCATTTAAATAAATGTAATATATAACATAGTCATCATTACACTCGTATATTATATTAGAATTATCATAATAATAATTTGTAGTGTTATTTCCTACATGCTTTTGAATTCTATTACCATATTTATCATAATTAAACTTGGCATTTCCGTAACTTTTTAATGTTCTTCCATTCCAAATTAAATCGAGATTCTTATATTTAGTTGGATTCCCTATCTCATCATATTCTATATTTTGCCCATTTAATGAGATCATTCTATTCAAATTACCTACTGAGGTATATCTATATTCATTGTTGTTATATTGTATAATATTGCCAGAATTATCATAATCTATATATTTAATATCACCATTAATTTTATATGAATTCAATTGACCATAATCATCATATTTATACTCATATACCATATCACCATAAGAATAATATGAGATTAATCCAAAATCGTTATACCTGTATTCCATTTCGTAAATATTATTTTTGATTTTGTCTACTTTTACATCAGAGGTAATGTTATAAATATAATCTTCATAATTATCTTCTGTTAATTCTTCTACCATAGGTTCTTTTTCTATATATTCGTATTCAATATTATACTTGTAATCACCACAATCAATTGTTACATATCTAGGTCTATCAGCAATGTCATTTTGAACTGAAGCTTCATAATCCAAAGAGTATAAAGAACCGTTAACTTTATATCCACAATTATCTAAACCTTTATAGTTATATTTTGTATATATAATATCATCAGCATAAGTGTAATTAATATTAAAATCATTGACACTAATATTCTTAAATTGTTCCAAGTTATAGTAATTATACTGATATAACCTATCACTCGAAACATCATAATATGTTTCCAAGGCTAAATCAGTATTATAAGACAAATCATATAATAATTCATCATTACCATATACTTCATATATTAAATTATCTCCACCATAAATGTAGTCTATTTTATAATTATTCAAATAAAGAATAGAATCCAAGTTATTACCATCATATTCCTTCGATTCTAACAAATTACCATTTTGCCATTTTTCAATAATTTTTGCTTTATCATTATAAACAAATTTATAATCCACCATACTACTTTTAATATTACTAACATTCCCATTATCATCATAACTATAATCATATTGAATGTCAGTTACACCATTTGTAAAATTAGCTAACTTTATCGTGTTTTTATTTTTCATTTTATAATCAGATGAAATTACTCGCTGATTCTTCAAGTCAAATAAAATATATCTACTTTTACCATTATCAACCTTAAAAACAGCTGTTTCATCATTTAATTCTACAATTTCTGATTTTTGATTTGAATAAGAATACGCTTCTAATATAGTATTAATAAATTCACTATATTGATGATTTGAATAATCTAAATCTTTTTCTTTTCCTCCACAAGATACACACAATAAAGATAGCAATAAGATTAAACCACATGTAAAAAATCTTTTAAAACCTAACATATAAATATCCCCTTTTTTTCATTTTAAAATAAGCAAATAATACTACCACCATTGAACCCTAAAATTCCAACACCCTCGTAATTGTCTGGTTCATTTTGATTTGAACATGTAATATTTGAATTATTTGATTTACTTATCCTAATTACAGGTTTAACTAAAACAGTAACAAGAGTTAAAACAGTTAATCCAAATAAAACTTTATTTCTTGTTTTTCTCATAATCAATACCTCCTTTCGAACATAATTGTATAATTGTAATCAAAAGAAAGCAAAAAACGACATGAGTCATCAATGGTAAAATCTGTTATGTAACTAATATAAAAAGTAAAAATCACCAATATTTTGGTGATTTTTGGTTGTTTTTCTATTTTTAAAAAAATATCAAATTTTTTAATAGTATTTAATTAATATGTCTTTCAAGCCTATATTTATTTGGCTATTAAATAATTTTTCTTTCATTATAGCCCTATTCTTTTTAGATAAATAGTTTATTATCAAATTAATATAATCATTTTGCTTATCATTAAATCTGTAAGCTTCTGATTTATATTGTTCTAAATACTTAATATATGATTTTTTATTATGACTTGCAGCTATAAGTAGGAATATATATTCACTACTGTTTATTTCTTCTTTATTTGATATTGTGTCTATTATTTCATTATAATCTTTCGCACCTATACAAGATGTATAATAATGTATTTCTGTTGAATATATCAGATCATATTGTTGTTTGGATTCAATCAAATATAATAATTGATACCTAGACTCACGCATACATTTAGCATATTCTCCTATCATATTTAAACATGCAAAATATGTGAGATTTACCAGTATCAATCTTTTATAATTATGATCTCTTAAGAGGTAATCTTTACATTCTCTAGTATAATATAAGCACAAATCGTAATTTTTAGATAAATATGCATTGGATGAATATACATTATATAACAAACCTCTCATATTATCAGAAAAGGGTATATCTTTATCAAATTCTTTTATTCCATTACCACTAAAAATTACTTCTACGATGGTAAAAATTTCAGCAAAAGGGCTAGTAAAATAATTACTTTTATAATGTTTAAGTTCTGCAAATAATTCTTGTTTTTCTTGTATTATTACTTGTGGCGATTTCATTGACACTAAATTAATTAATAATAAAAGCAAAAGAAACAAAGGTCTTAAATAATTATTTTCTTCTATATATTCTAGTAATACAGGCTCAAATTCACTTAAATCATCACCTCTGTAATAGAATCTATATAATAATAAGTTTAATGTATCTTCATATTCACTTTGCCTAGAATAGTCTAGTTCCTTAATATTAAAGTAATTATTCAATTTATTGATAACATTTCTACCAGCGCTAGAATCCGAATCAACTGCACGAGTATAAGACATATAAGGTATTTCTAAATCCTTAAATAAACCTTCTTTTGTAATATTAGATCTTTTAATTAAAATGTCATAAAAATAAATCATATATTTTAAATCTTGAAAATATGGTTGCATCGAATAAGTTTTACGCATTAGAAATCACCTCGACAAAATAAGTAGCTATATTTAGTATATCATAGAATCAAAATAAAAAAAAACAAAAGAGTAGCTTTACATCACTACTCTTAACATAAATAAAGATACACCTTAATTAATATTCATTTTTTTCAAAATTTCAAGTTTTTAAAAATATTGTGCAACGCACTTCTGAAGTAGGAACAAACGGAATTAAAAAAATGAAAAGAAATTGTCTCTACGGGGCTAATTCATTCTCAATTTAATATAATCCTTCACTATATCTATTGGAATAGCGTACCCCATTCCATATATAATATTACCAATCGAGTCTTTTAATCTAAAAGTTGTAATACCGATTAATTCTGATTTTTTATTGATCAGTGCTCCCCCACTACAGCCTTCAGAAAAGTATGCATCAGTTGCTATCACTTCATAACTTTTATTAGCCAATTCTATAACTACTCTTGACTTGCTAATTAATCCCTTTGAAATACTAATTCCTTGGTTTTGTGAATTTCCACAAGCATAAACATTATCTCCTGTTTTAATACTATCACTTTTTGAAAATTTAATTGATTTATGGTAATTGTTTTTTTCTATGCTTTTAATCAAAGCCAAATCATAACCTTCATCAACATTTATAATCTCAGCAGAAAAATAACTCTCTTCATTAGTAAATCTCAAACTTAACTTGTTAAAATTTTTTTTGATGTTATTTTCGGTGTATTGCAAAACATGAGCATTTGTAATATAAATTCCTTCGTTATCAATACAAACCGCTGTTCCATATGAGGTTAGTCCTTCATCATTTTGGCATTGTAATTCAACAATTGAACTTACTATATTTGGAAAAACATTTGCATTATAATTAATCGTCATACAATAAAAAATAACCATGCATAAAATAAATAAAAATGTAGAATAAGCAAAGCAAAAATATATTTTTTTATTTTTCATCTAATATCTCTTCTATAAATTTTGATAAACAAATATTTTCACGTATATTTTTTTCAATTATATTTCCATCTTTTTTATTTAAAAGAAGATTCCATAAATTAATAGCCCATTCAACATCATTTTGAAGATATGCTAATTGAAATGAATCTATAAAAAGCTCGTTCAAATCATTAACATCCAAAGCTAAAAAATATTTAAAAATTTTAATCGAACCACTCCAATTTAGGTCTTGAAGCCAAATAAGCATTAAAAATTCTACATCTTTTATTCTTTTATGTCCCCTACATATTAAAACATCTGCGCATTTTTCCCAGTATTTCATATCTATTGCTAAATCTTTAATATTTAAGAATTGATAAACAAATACCAAGTTAGGTATTTTTGATCTTGCTAATTCTTCAACAGAATATTCTTCGTAAATATTTTTCATCTTACCATAAAACCTTAGTACAAACATTATAAAGTGCAACTGTGCAAGGATGCGGATTAGTAGATGCATTTGCTCTACTTGCTTTCCATTCTTCAATTGAGTATCCATTTGGTCTTACATCAACATGATTACCATGATCATTAACTGCCTTCAAAATACCAGTTGAATTAACAAGTCCTTCAGAACTAACTAACAATGCTGAAATTGATTCGAATGCTGAACAATCATATGAGAATGACACGCCTAATTCAGTTGGTTTATTTGGTCGTGGAGTCAATGCAGTATAAGTTTTATTTGACCATCTAAAAATTGCTTTATCCCCTTTATAGGTTGTAGCTAAAACCGCTGTAACTGTTGATGCAACCGCTAATTTTTTAGCATCAATTTGATTTGAAGATAGACCATATGTATTTCCGTATGAATCTAATTGTTTGTCAATAACATCTGCTCCTACTGCAACTGCCAAAGATCCTAATGCTATAAGTGCTGCTGAACCTGCACTAACTCCAATCACAGCACCTACAGTAGTTGTTCCAATTGCAACAACAGCTCCTGTAGTAGTAACAGCTGTTAATACTACAGGTAAAGCAGCAACGGCTGCCACAGTAACTGCAGCAACACAAGCTGTAATTGCTACTGCTTTTACTAATTTAGAAAACCAACCGCATAATTCTACCTCAGTCATATTCATTAATTCACTTAAATAAAAAAGTCCATTTTCAGTCAAAAAAACTGCATCAATTTCATTTTTTTCTGTATAAAAAGTTGTTCCGACTAAGGTGTCAACTACAGCTTGTCCATTATCACTTGTTAAAACGCAATCTAGAAAAATCAGATTATTTTCAACTTCATATCTAATAGAGTATTCTGCTTTTAATTCAAAATCATTAACCTCGCCATAAGCAACATTATTTACTCCTTCTAAAATACTTTTATCAAATGTTTTTACTGCATCAATAACTACTGATTCCTGGCTCTTAGATATTGAACATTCATCTAAAGTAGCTAAATATTCATCATAATTAAAATTTTCTACTGTAATAGTTCTAATTTCCTCATTCAAATTTGAACTATTACAAGCTGTTAAACCACCAATACTAATTGTAAATAATACTACACATAAAATCACTTTAATAACTTTTTTCATCATTTTCATTATCTCCCTTTTATTTTATTAAGTTAGCATTATTATATTACAACCCTCTCATCCCAATGCAAAAATAAACTTTAGATAATTCTACCATTTTTTTATTATTTTAGCAATACAAAAAGAATTTTATTATGTTCCACCCCCTAATTTTTTACCTCATATTCAAAATCATAAAGAAAAATATATTTTTTAAATAAAGAACAATAATCTTTTATCTCAAATTTAGATACTAAACCTTGATTCAAGGGATAAACATCTTGTTAAAAGTACTCTTTTAATCATCAACAATGCAGAATAAATTAAAAAATTGCACTCTTAAGATTTAAATTGTATTAAAATTCATACTTATGATAAATAATGCATCCTTGCAACCTTACTTTTAAAAAACGTGATAATTGAGACGTTTTAATATATCAAGAATGCAAATAAACTAAATCTTAAGTATGCAAAATCATAAAATTTATTGCATTGTTACCTAAGGAATTCTCGTTATTTTGAGAATTTCTTTCTATATCCATTAAACGAAAAAAAAGAGGCAAATTAATGCCTCAAAAATTATTATTCTTCATTCATACATAATTCAGATATAAGCTTCAAATGATTATCTGAAATCGCATCAAATACTTTTTTCCTATCTATATATTGTTTAGTGGATCTTCCTAATATATAATCTGTAGTTACATTAAAATAATCAGCTAATGCAATTAATACAGATACTTTCATGTCAGTAACCTCTGCTTCATATCTTCCTAGCGTATCTCGTCCAATACCAATAATATCAGCAAGTTGTTCTTGAGTTAATCTTCTTTGTTTTCTTAATTTTTCAATGTTATTTTTAGGCATAATATTCACCTCTTGATTAATTTTAACATTGAAAAATTGTAGATGTTTTATCGTGTTGTTTTTTGTCGATACAAAAATATTAATTTGTTGTTTTTTGGCAACATTTGTCAGTTTAAACAAACAAGGATTTCTCCTAATTTGCTTAAGCCCGGTGCATCTTATTAACTTAGATACATACGTATTTCCTTTGCTGGAACATAAAGTATGTAGGCCTTTTCATTCTTAACTTTCAAAAGTTTTACTTCATTCCCAAATGCTTCAACAACGCTTCTACGAATTATTCTTATATCTCGTTTCCAGGTTGTTTCAGATATTTCAAATTCATAATTTATCTTATTGTAGGACAATGTTTCACCCTTTAATAAGATATTATACATAAAAAGTATTCTATTGCTGGATTGAGCTCCATCATCTTTATTGTTGTTATGACGAAAATTGTCATAATTAATACTCATTTTTCTTTTCTCCTCCTATTTCGACTAGAAATTCATTAAACAATTCCGAAAATGATGAAGCAATCATATTAAGTTTTTGTTGAATTTCCCTTTTATTCCCTGATGTTATTGTTCTAGATCCTTGTTCTAAAAGTTGGTATTCATTTGTTGATAATCCTAATATATTAGCATATTCATCTTCTGTTTTTTTAGCTAATAATCTTGTTTCTAATAGAATTAATTGAAATTCATCTATATTAGGATATGTTATTATCCTTGTTATCAAATACAAAGGTAATGCTTTGCTGGAATAAATATTCACATGGATATATGTTGAATAATTCAATATATCTTCATTTGTAACAAAGCCTAATAAGGATTGTTTTTTATCAAAAAATGAATAAACAATAACATCATTACCATAATAATGCATTAGTCTTAATAAGGCCTGACTAATGCCATCGATTCTAATAATCTGTAAGCATATTTGATAGACAGGTATAATAAAATTCTCAAAATCAACACTAAAAA
>CAMEJG010000033.1 GCA_945919465.1 uncultured Anaeroplasma sp.
TCGGTTGACTAAAATTAATTTAGAAGATAGAAGTTAGCATCTTATGACTTATAGTCATGAGAGGTTCAATATTAGAATTAAAAAGAAAGGACGAATTATATGCATATAATTAAGCATTTTAATACTATTACTAAGCATAAGCTATTAGTAATGAAGCTTTGCTTTAAAGCTGGATTAATTAAACAAGGATTATTACATGATTTATCAAAATATTCATTTATAGAATTCTTTAATGGAGCGAAATATTATCAAGGTACCTATAGCCCTAATTATAATGAAAGAAAAGCTAAAGGCTATAGTGAGGCTTGGATGCATCATAAGGGAAGAAATAAGCATCATACAGAATATTGGGTTGATGTTAACCCAATATCAAATACCTATGAAGCAGTAAAAATGCCAAAAAAATACTTAGTAGAATCAATATGTGATAGAATAGCTGCGACTATAATTTATAATAAAAATAATAATCAAAGAGATGGTGCTTTAAACTATTTTTATAAAGAAAAAGATTATATTCCTATGCATGAAAAAACTAAAGAAGAAATGGAAAGACTATTAATATTATATAGAGATTCAAATGATAAGGAATTCTTTAAATATTTAAAAAAATATACTAAAGAAAAGAAGGAGTACTAAAATTGCCATCATGTTATACTCATCAATTTTATGCTAATAAAATATTAGAATTAATTGATAACAAAATTAAAAATAAAATAACAAATAAAGAATTATATTTAGATGGAGCTTTAGGTCCTGATCCTCTTTATTTTTATTTATCTATTAAAGGCTTATCTTTATATAAAAAATCCTGTGAATTACATAATAAAGGAATATATAATATATTAACAAAAGCTAAAAATTCTAATGATAAGGATTATATTTCATTTGTATTTGGATTGTTAACTCATTATATATTAGATAAAAATATTCATAAATATATATATGAGGTTAATCCTACAAATGATCTTCATATTTTAATAGAATCAGAGCTTGATAAAAGATTAGCATTAAAATATTATGATAAAAAAATAAAATTTCATAATGATATTAAATATAAAAAATTAAATTTTTCATTTATTGATAATATTTATAATATTACACCATATCAAATGAAAAATAGCTTATTTATGATGAGAAATGCTATTTCCTATTCTATGACTTATAATAAATTAAAAAGATTTATATTTAAAAGCTTCTTAATAATTAGCTTTAAAAATAATAAATATAAGGATTTACAAATAAAATGTAATGATGATCATAGAGTTGATAAATATTTATTAGATATTAATAATATTATTAATAAATCAATAGAAGAAATATTATTGAGATTTAATGAATATAATGATTATTTAGATAATAAAATAGAAGATATTTCTTTTGGAAATAAATATAATTTTGAAGGACAATATATAGAAGAATAGATTAATAATTATAATTTATATTGGAAGTTATTTATTAATCTATTGTTTATGGAGATTAATATGAAAAATAAATTGAAAAGAATTACAGCAATATCGGCAATAATTACCTTTATAAGCTTTATTTATAAAATAGTTTTATCTTATTTAAATCTATCAATGGTATTATTAATAGCTTCTATATCTACATTTTTAATATTTATAGTCAAATTACTTTTTGTAAAGAATTTAACTAAAAGTAGAGCTAATAAAAAGAAAGCATATTTCTTTATGACATTAGCTTTACTATTTTATTCGTTTATTTTCATAGCTTTTGTAGTTTTAAAAATAAATGGAATAGATATTTCAAATAATAAAGAGTATTCTGGATTAACTGGTTATTTATTAATAGGCTTTATGATATTAATGTTTATATTATCATTATTAAATCTAAAGAAAGCCTATGAAAAAACAGATTTAATGGTTGTTGGTTTAAAGGAAATGACATTTTCATCAGCTCTTGCTGATTTAGTAATAATAGAAGATTTTATATATAGAATTTATTTTATTTCAAAAGATTATTTCATAATAAATAGTTTTCACAATTATTTTCCTTTAGGAATTGGTATATTAATGGTTTTAATATCAATATTAATGTTATTTAGATGTGTTAGATATAAGCCATAGGCTTCATATCTTTATACTAAATATAAAAAAGCATTTATTTACTTAAAAAATATGTAAATAAATGCTTTTTTACTTTTGGGGATTATCTATTATCCTTTTATTTACTTATTCTAATGATTATTGAGTATATTATGATACTAAAGTATCTAAGTCAAATTCATGAAATTTATCATATATATTCTTTGGTATCTCACATTCAAAATAAGTACCATAATTTTGATATTCTTTTTTCATTATTGTAGCTTTTGTTTCAATTATATTTGCTAAATCTCCTCTACTATATGGAATTAATATTCTTGCATGGATAGTATGAGGTGATACTTCTTCAATGATTGTATTTATTAATTCATTTAAGCCTTGCTTAGTTTTATTAGAAAATTGAATTGATTTATATCCCATTATAGTTAGATTTTCACTTTGAGTTTTATCCCATTTATTTAATAGAAATACTGTTGGAATATTAGTAGCTTCTAAATTATGTAAAACCTCTAATACTACATTTAATTCCTCATTAATATAAGGACTTGAGGAATCTAATACATGTATTATTAAATCAGCATTTTTTACCTCTTGCAAGGTTTGATAGAAGGATTCTACTAGATTATGTGGAAGTTTTGATACAAAGCCTATTGTATCTACTAACATAAAATCTATTTTGTTAATTGTTATTTTTCTATTGAATGTAGATAATGTTGCGAAAAGCTGATCTTTTGCTAGAACCTTTTTATCTTCTTCCTTATTAGTATATTCTAATATAGTATTCATTGTAGATGATTTACCTGCATTAGTATAGCCTACTAATGCTACTATAGGTATTTCATTTTTCTTTCTTTTTTCTATTTGATTTAATTTCATTTTTCTAATTTGAGCTAATTCATTTTTAATATGATATATTTCATTCATTAAATGTCTTTTATCAAGTTCTCTTTGAGTTTCACCACTACCACGAGTTTTAGTAGAGGCACCTCCTCCTATTCTATCATCCTTTTCTCTTAAATATTGTATTCTTGGTAATAAATATAAATCCTTTGCTAATTTGATT
The DNA here is from genome assembly GCA_945919465.1 of uncultured Anaeroplasma sp. Taxonomy (GTDB): domain Bacteria; phylum Bacillota_I; class Bacilli_A; order Acholeplasmatales; family Anaeroplasmataceae; genus Anaeroplasma. The sequence continues at coordinate 3,127 of CAMEJG010000033.1, forward strand.
TCTAATTTTGCTTCTTTATTTTGAGCTCTTTCTTCAAATATTTTTAAAACTAAATAGCTTCTATCTAATACTTCAATTTTTAAAAAATCTTCTATATTCCTTAATTGAGTAGGAGTTAATTCATCATTAAATACTACTATGTCTGCCTTAGTAGCATATATCGCTATTGCAATTTCGTTAAGCTTGCCACTTCCTACATAGAATCTAGTATTAGGTCTATCTAATGTTTGAGTGAAGGTATCTATAGTTTCTATATCTATTGCTTCACATAATCCTTTTAATTCCTCTAAGGAATATTCTATATCATATCTATCATTTATTGTTGTTACTCCAACTAGTATTGCTCTCATAAAAACCTCATTTATTTATAATATGCCTTAATTATATAATATTATTAATAAAAGTTATTAATTATTTTAGTATTTTTTCAAATATAAGAACATATACTATCTTATAGGAGGGGATACTATGGAGCTTAATCAAAGAGCTAGAGTAATTTTAGAGCTTGCTAAAAAATATTCTAATGCTAATGGAATAGAAACAATGGGTAGTGAATATTTAATATTAGCTATGTATGAAACAGAGGATAGTCTTTGTCATTTTTTATTAAATGAATATGAGGTTACTCTTGATGAAATTAAAGAAAAAACTAATAACATTTATATATTAAGACATCATAAGGGAGAATATAATTCCTCTTTAGAAAAAATATTAAATCATGCTGATGAGCTTGCTAATGGAGATAAAATAAGTGAAGAGCATATATTTATGAGTATTTTAGAAAATAGAAATACTATTGCATGTTCAATATTAGAATCATTAGGATTATCTATAGATGATTTAATTGAAGATGTAAAAGAAATATATGATTTTAATAATAATGGTACTGAAGAATTATCATTTATTAAAAATATTACTAAAAAAATTAAAGATAATGATTATAATAGATTTATTGGTAGAGAAGATTATTTAAAGAAATTAGATATTATTATTCATAGAAGATATAAAAATAATCCCTTACTAATTGGAAATGCTGGAGTAGGTAAAACTGCTTTAGTTGAGGGTTATGCAAAAAGGTTATTAGATTCTAATGAGAATCTTACTATTCTTTCTTTAAATTTAACATCTATGGTTGCAGGGACTAGATATAGAGGTGATTTTGAGGAAAGATTTGATAAATTTATGAAAGAAATTGCATCAAGAAAGGATGTATGTATTTTTATAGATGAAATACATACAATTGTAGGTGCAGCAACAAATGATGGGAATTTAGATGTTGCGAATATGCTAAAGCCTCATTTAGCACGTGGAGATATTAGATTAATTGGAGCTACTACTTTAGAGGAATATCATAAAACTATTGAAAAGGATAAAGCTTTATTAAGAAGATTCCAACCAGTTTTTATTAGTGAACCTAGTATTTTAGAAACTAAAGAAATTTTATATGGTATAAAAGAAGATTATGAGAAATATCATGATGTTTTAATTAATAATGATGTTTTAGATTATTTATTAACGGCTTCTAATAATAAAATATTAAATAGATATAGACCTGATAAATGTATTGATATTTTAGATGAAGCTATGAGCTATGCTAGTATTTCTAATAAAAAGGAATTAGAATTTTGTGATGTTGATTATGCTATTACAGGAAAAACAGATTATAATTGTAATGTATATTATAAAGAAATGGAAAAATATCAATGGTTATATTCAGTTGGATTATTAGATAATTCACCATTATTAAAAATTAAATATAATGGTGATAAGGATGGATTAGATTTATTATCTTTGGATATTTTAGAGATTTTTCATATTGGTATAGAAGCAATATTAGAAATAGACTTAAGTATGTATAAGGATAGAAGTATGCTTCAAACATTAATAGGAGCCCCACCTGGATATGTTGGATATGAGGATGAGGGTATTTTATCTAAGCATTTATTAGAATATCCTATGTCGGTTGTTATTTTTAAAAATATTGAAAAATCTTGTGGAGCAATAGAAAGCTTTGTTTATTCTTTGTTAGATAGAGGCTTCTTTATGGACCAAAGAGGAAGAAAAATAGATTTAGCTCATACAGTTATTATAGCTTGTGGTATTTCTGAGAAGATTAAGCTAGGATTTAATAATACTAAAAATAGTATAGATATATTTGATGAATGTATTAAAGGTATTGAAAAGAAAAATAATTTAAATAATTATTATACTGATGCATTAAGAAGATATTCTTATGAAATATCCTTTGATTTTGATATTAATGATTCTAATAAGAATAAAGTAAATGATTATTTATATAAATTCATTAAAAATAAAGAAAAGGGTAAATATTTAATCCATAAGGATGAATTAGATAATAAAGAAAAGATTTATTTAAAAAGTGAATAGCTTTGCAATCTGAAAAAATTTGCAAAAAAATATTGAAAGATAATATATTTTTTAATATAATATAACGGTAAAAAGCAAATTTTATTTTGAAAGGTTGTGTAAAATATGGGAAGAGCCCATGAAGTTCGTGCAGCATCTATGGCTAAAACAGCTGCAATGAAATCATCTAAATATGCTAAATGGGGAAAGGAAATTTTCCAAGCTGCAAAGGCTGGTGTTCCTGATCCAGATATGAATCAAGGATTAAAGAATGTAATTGCTCGTGCAAAGAAGGATCAATGTCCTGCTAATGTTATTCAACGTGCAATTGATAAGGCTAAGGGTGTTCACTCTGGTGCTTCTAAGGAAAAGATTTATGAAGGATATGGACCTGGACAGGTTGCAGTTATTGTTGAATGCTTAACTGATAATGATAACCGTACTTATACAGAGGTTCGTACTGCATTTAATAAGACTGGTGGTACAATTGGTACTTCTGTAAGCTATATGTTTAATCGTAAGGCTATTTTTGAATATGAGGGTTTATCTGAGGATGATACAATGATGGCATTAATGGATGCTGGTTGTGATTTTGAGGATTTAAGCACTGATGAGGATGGATTTGTACGTATTACTGCTAATCCAGCTGATTTTGAAGCAATTCGTGAAGCTTTACTTCAAGCTAAAGAGGATTTAGAATTTGAAACATGTAGTGTTGATTTAATTCCTTCAAGCTATGTAGATTTAGATGAGGATCATTTAGGTAAATTTAAGAGATTATTAGATTTATTAGGTGAATATGATGACGTTTCTGAGGTTTATCATAATGCTAATTTACCTGAAGAAGAGGACGAAGAATAATTTTTCAAATAATTATAATAAAGGAAGCTTTATGCTTCCTTTCATTAATTTATAGTGGTGATGATATGAAAACAATTATTGAGAGAGAACAATTTAATAGAACATTAAAAAGAATGACTCATGAAATAATAGAAAAGAATGATATGCTTGATAATATTATTTTAGTAGGAATTGAGAAAAAGGGTGTACCTATTGCTAAAGAAATTAAAGAATTAATAAAACAATTTGAAGGTGTTGAGGTTTTATTAGAATCAATTGATATTGTTTCTCATCGTGATGACCATAAAAAGAATGAAGCATTAAAAACTCAATTTATAAATGATATAAATGATAAAATTATCATCTTAGTTGATGATGTTTTATATACAGGTAGATCTGTAAGAGCAGCAATGGACGCGATTATGGATATGGGAAGACCTGCTAAAATTGAACTAGCTGTTTTTGTTGATAGAGGTCATAGAGAATTACCTATTAGAGCTGATGTTGTTGGTAAGAGTGTACCAACTAGTAAGCTTGAAAAGGTAATATGTGATTTTGAAAATAGAATAGTTAGTATTGAATAATTGCTTTATAAATTTATTATGATATAATAATTTTGAGTTTTATTGATAGAAAGGAAAATTATATGCTAACAGATTTAGAAATTGCACAAAATGCCAAAATGAAAAATATTACTGAGATTGCAAAAGCACTTGATATTAATGAAGATAATTTAGAATGCTATGGAAAATATAAGGCTAAGGTAAGTCTTGATTCTTATGGAAATAAGAATGGAAAGCTTATTTTAGTTACTGCAATTAACCCAACTCCTGCAGGAGAAGGTAAATCTACTACAACTATTGGTTTAGCTGATGCCTTTACTAGACTAGGTAAGAAAAGTGTTATTGCTTTAAGAGAACCAAGCTTTGGACCTGTATTAGGTGTTAAGGGTGGTGCTGCAGGTGGAGGCTATGCGCAAGTAGTACCAATGGAAGATATTAATCTACATTTTACTGGTGATTTCCATGCGATTGAGGCTGCAAATAATACAGTATCTGCAATTATAGATAATCATATTTATCAAGGAAATACACTTCGTATTGATCCTACACGTATTGTATGGCATCGTGTATTAGATATGAATGATAGAGCCTTAAGAAATACAATTGTTGGTTTGGGTGGCCCTACAAATGGTGTTCCTAGAGAGGATCATTTTGATATTGTAGTTGCATCTGAAATAATGGCAATTTTATGCTTAAGTAAGGATATGGATGATTTAAGATTAAGACTTGATAGAACTGTTGTTGCATATAATTATGATAAAATGCCTGTAACTATTAAGGATTTAGGTATTACAGGTGCTTTAATGATGATATTAAAGGATGCAATTAAACCTAATTTAGTTCAAACTCTAGAGGGTACTCCATGCTTAATTCATGGTGGACCTTTTGCAAATATTGCTCATGGTTGTAATTCAGTTATTGCTACAAAAATGGCATTATCTTTATCTGATTATACAATTACTGAGGCTGGATTTGGTGCTGATTTGGGTGCTGAAAAGTTCTTTGATATTAAATGTAGAGAAGCTAATTTAACTCCTTCATGTGTTGTTGTTGTAGCAACTATAAGAGCTTTAAAGATGCATGGTGGTGTATTAAAAGAAGATTTAGGTGTTTCTAATGTTGAAGCATTAGAAAAGGGCTTCAGCAATTTAGAAAAGCATATTGAGAATGTTAAGAAATTTGGTCTTCCTTATGTTGTAGCTATTAACAGATTTTCAAGTGATTCAGAAGAAGAATTATTAGCACTTGAGACTTGGGCTAAAGCTAATAACCATCCAGTTAGCCTATCAGAGGTATGGGCTAAGGGTGGAGAAGGAGCTTTAGATTTAGCTAATAAGGTAATTAATGAAATAGAAACAAAGCCAAATAATTTTAAATTCCTTTATTCTAAAGAAGATACATTAAAGAAAAAAATAACTACCATTTGTAAAGAAATATATGGTGCTTCTAATGTAGAATTTACTCAAGAGGCAAAAAATCAAATGTCAAGATTAACTAAGCTTGGCTATCAAGAATCATTAATTTGTATGGCAAAGACTCAATATTCATTGTCTGATAATCCTAAGCTTTTAGGTAGACCAGAGGATTTTACAGTAACAATTAGAGGAGTTACCCCATCAATTGGTGCTGGTTTTGTTGTAGCATTATCTGGTGATATTATGCGTATGCCTGGCTTACCAAAAGAGCCTGCTGCTAATCGTATGGATGTTATTGATAATAAGATAGTAGGATTATTCTAGGAGGAAAATTATGGAATATGCATTAGGAAAAAGACAGGTAGTAATGAATTTTTCCCTTAAATTTTGTAAAACAGAAAATGAAGTTTTATCATCAGAATGTTTTTCTGATGTTTGGGGAAGATATGTTAAGCACCTTTATAAAACAGAAAATCAAAATTTATTAAGAGTTTTAAAAATATTCCCTAAAAGTAAGGTTGAAGTAAAAACAATTAGCTTATTTAAGCTTTTATTAAGCTTTTCTGTTGAAGAAATAGCATCAATAGATCCATTTTATAACCAAGCCTTAGAAATGAGTGATGTATTATATGATTTAGTACAAAACTTTTATGATTATTGGAGAAAGTTTGAAAGATATTCTGTAATTTATTCAAAGGTTTCAAAGGATGGTGTTGAATCATCAAGCTTTATTGAGGCTCAAAATGAATTTAATGATGTTGTATTAAAAACTTATCGTACAATTTGTGAAAAACTATATGGACATAGCTTCCCAATTTATCGTCAGCTTCCAGCTGGTGTAAATGCATCATTATTAATTTCAAAAAATGAATGGATGCCTAAAGGCTCTAAATATTCATTTTTAGCTAAATGTGAAGCAATTGAACAAATTCTAATTCGTCCTCCATTTATTTCATATTCTGAAAAGAATAAGAGAACAGGTACTTATCCAGAGGCTAAAGAAAATCCAATTAATTGGTTTAAGGATCATTTTAAGGCTTCTGAATATTATTGTTATCAAGCTAAAGTTGGCTCAGCCTTAGCTTATGTATATTTCCATAGAGATTATTTAGCTCATGGAGTTACAATTTGTAATCTATTCGAATTTGTACCTGTATCTGATGTAAAGAATCAAAAGCCAGATTTATTATATATTTATGGTGCTGATTATGATGATGAATCATATTTCTATTATGATGAAGAGGATGATATTTATGTAGGAGTAGCTCCACATAATTCATCTATTGATTATTTTGGATATATGAAGAAAATGTTATTAACATTATACAATGTTAAGATGATTGGTGAGGGTAACCTACCTATTCATGGTGCTTGTGTTCATATTACTATGAAGAATGGTACAACAAAAAATATTGTTATTATTGGAGATAGTGGTGCTGGTAAGAGTGAATCCCTAGAGGCATTAGCAAGTGTGGCTGGAGATGATATTTCTTCACAATTAACAATATTTGATGATATGGGTACCTTTAAGCTAGATAAGGGTCAAATTAAGGCTTTTGGTACTGAAATTGGTGCCTTTGTAAGATTAGATGATATGACATCAGGTTATGCTTATAAGGAAATGGATAGAGCAATTTTTATGAATCCAGATAAGACTAATTCAAGATTAGTAATTCCTGTTGCGACATATCAACAAATTATGAAGGGCTATAAGATTGATATGCTTTTATATGCCAATAATTATGATGAAGAATGTGATGAAGAAGTAGAATTCTATGATAATGTAGAGGATGCAAAAAAAATATTTATTCGTGGAGCTCGACGTGCTAAGGGTACAACTCAGGAAATGGGTATGACTGAATCCTTCTTTGCAAATCCATTTGGACCTGTTCAAAAGGAAGCTGAAACTAGAAAAATCATTGATAATATGTTTAGTGAATTATTTAATGAAGGAGTACCTATTGGTGTTCTACATACTCGTTTAGCAGTACCAGGAATGGAGCATAATGGACCTGCATTAGCAGCAAAGAAATTATTTGAAATATTAGGTAAATAAAAAATAAAGCATATTTTATTGGTTCTATAAACTAGGGAGATTGTGAGGGTGATTCTAGCTATAAAAAAGCTAGTGTGTTACCTATAGATACCCTACGTGTATATGAACTGTAAGAAAATAAATGTGTTATCTATAAAAAAGACAAAATCCTAATGAGTTTTAAATAGTAAAAACAAGAGACTAAAAAAGACTCTAAATGGTAGAATAATAGTATCTATCATATAGAGTCTTTTTCTTTATTTATTTGCTAAATATTCTTTATAGCCAATTGTTTCTAGCTTTTCCTTTTTAGCTACTACCTGTTGTTTTAAATTATCCTTATATTCATTAATTTTCTTTAATAGCTCAGGATCTGAGGTTGCAAGAATTTTAGCTGCTAAAATACCTGCATTAGCACCACCATTAATCGCTACTGTCGCAACAGGAATTCCACTAGGCATTTGAACAATTGAATATAATGAATCAACTCCTCCTAATGCCTTTGTTTGAATTGGTACTCCAATTACAGGAAGAGGGAAAATTGCTGCAGCCATTCCTGGAAGATGAGCGGCTCCTCCAGCACCTGCAATAATAACCTTGTAGCCTTTGTCTAATGCGCTATTAGCGTAATCAAAGAAAATATCTGGCATTCTATGAGCTGAAATTACAGTCATGTCATAATCAATACCAAATTGTTCTAATATTTGAGCGGCTTTACTCATGATTTCTAAATCAGAATCGCTACCCATTACTATGCCTACTTTAGCCATATTAAATATCTCCTTTATATATAATTTACATTGATTATTTTATTATTTTTAATATTTATAGTCAAGAATATATAGCTTAGTTTCTTAATTCAAGCTTTATGATTTATAAATATACTTTTTTTTCATAATAATTTAATAATTATATTTATTTTTTGTTATAAATTGTTATTTTTGGTTATAATTCCGTTTTCATAAAGATTTTTTAGTTTACGAATCAAAATTAATATGATAGAATTATATAGTAATATTTTTGATATATCAGCTTAAATATGGTAAGCAAGTCTCTACCCTGAAACCGCAAATTACAGGACTATCAAAAATATTTTGGGAGACTTACTTGGATCGGAGATTTCTATGAAATTTATAATGATGCAAGTTAATAATTTAATTATGCCATTACTACGCCATAATGGTTGTTTTATTGTGTAACAACACGCTTATTTTGTGTTGTTTTTTGTTTTTTAAGATATATCTAAAATATAGATAAAAAATAATAAGTGAGGAGTAAAAATGAGTAATTATCGTATTTATGTAGAAAAGAAGCCAAAATTTCAGGTTGAAGCAAAATCATTACAAGCAGAATTAAATTTAAATTTAGGCTTAAGCTTAAAAAGTGTTAGATTTATTAATGTTTATGATTTATTTAATTTTGATAAGGAATTATTAGAAAAAAGTAGATATCAGGTATTTGGAGAAATTGTTACTGATAATGTTTATGATTCTTTAGAATTAGATGGTAAAAAATATTTAGCTATTGAATATTTACCTGGTCAATTTGATCAAAGAGCTTCATCAGCTATTGATTGTGTTAAATTAATTGATCCTAATGCTGATATTAATATTCGTTCAGGTAAAATATATATTCTAGATGACGATACTACTCTTAGTGATTTAGAGCGTGTTAAAAAGTATTGTATTAATAAAGTAGAAGCAAGAGAAAAGGATTTATCAATGCTTACTGATATGGAAAAGGCTGAAATTAAGCCTGTTGAAGTATTAAAGGGCTTTATTAATATGAAGGATGAAGAATTATTAGATTATTGTAAGACTATGGGTCTTGCGATGAACAAGGATGATTTAAAGTGTGTAGTAGAATACTTTAAAAATGAAGGAAGAGATCCTTGGGAAACAGAATTAAGAATTCTTGATACCTATTGGTCAGACCATTGTAGACATACTACATTTAATACTGTTTTAACAGATATTACTATTGATGAATCATTTATTAAAGATGAATTAGAGGATTCTTTGGATTTATATAAAAAGATTCGTAAGGATTTAAATAGAGAAAATAAGAAGCTATGCTTAATGGATTTAGCTTGTATCGGAGCTAGATATTTACGTAAAATTGGTAAGCTTGATGATTTAGAGGAATCTAGTGAAAATAATGCTTGTTCAATATTTGTTACTATTGATGTAGATGGTAAACCTGAAAAATGGTTATTACAATTTAAAAATGAAACACATAACCATCCAACAGAAATTGAACCATTCGGTGGAGCTTCAACCTGCTTAGGTGGAGCTATTAGAGATCCACTTTCAGGACGTGCTTATGTTTATCAAGCAATGCGTGTTACTGGTGCTGGAAATATTTATTTAGATGTTAAGGATACTTTAGTTGGAAAATTACCTCAAAGAATTATTTCTACTAAGGCTGCTCATGGATATTCTTCTTATGGTAATCAAATTGGACTAGCTACTACTCATGTAAGAGAAATATATCATGATAATTATGTTGCTAAACGTTTAGAGGTTGGTGCTGTTGTTGGTGCTGTTGCCGCTAATGTTATTAGAAGAGAAGAGCCAACTTCTAATGATGTAATTCTATTATTAGGAGGTAGAACCGGAAGAGATGGAATTGGTGGAGCTACTGGTTCTTCTAAAGAACATACTACTAAATCTATTGAGGTTTGTTCAAGTGAGGTTCAAAAGGGAAATGCACCAGAAGAAAGAAAGATTTCTCATTTATTCCGTAGACCGGAGGTTACTAAGCTAATTAAGAAGTCTAATGACTTTGGTGCTGGTGGTGTTAGTGTTGCTATTGGTGAGCTTGCAGATGGACTTGATATTAATCTTGATAATGTACCTACTAAATATTCAGGATTAAATGCTACTGAGCTTGCAATTAGTGAATCTCAAGAAAGAATGGCAGTTGTTATTGATCCTAATGATGTAGATGAATTTATTAAATATTGTCATGAAGAAAATATTGAGGTTACTAAGGTTGCAGTTGTAACAAAAGAGCCTAGACTTGTAATGCATTATAAGGGAAGAACTATTGTTAATATTCATAGAAGCTTTATTGATTCTGCTGGTGCTCTACATTTTGCAAAGGCTAATATTGGTGAAGTAGAAAATAAAAATCCATTTATTAAGCCTGATAGAGAATTACATGATAGAGTGCTATCTACATTAAGTGATAATAATGTTGTTAGTCAAAAGGGTTTAATTGAGATGTTTGACTCAACAATTGGTCTATCTACTGTATTAATGCCATTTGGTGGTAAATATCAAAGAAGTGAAACTCAAGTTTCTGTACAAAAGCTTCCAGTATTAAATGGTTATACTAATACTGCAAGTATTATGGCTTATGGTTATAATCCATTTATCGCAAGCTGGAGCCCATTCCACGGTGCTGAATATGCAGTAATTGAGGCTTGTAGTAAGGTTGTTGCTGCAGGAGCTAGATATGATAAAATGAGATTTAGCTACCAGGAATATTTTGAGCGTATGAATAGTGAAAAATCTTGGGGTAAGCCTTTGGCAGCATTACTTGGTGCTTTAAAGATGCAAGTAGAATTAGGTTTACCATCAATTGGTGGTAAGGATTCTATGAGTGGAACCTTCCAAGATATTTCAGTACCTCCAATGCTTATGGCATTTGGTATTACTACTGTTAATGTAAATAATGTTATTTCAACTGATTTTAAAAAGGCTTCATCTAAGCTTTATTTAGTTAAGCATCATGAAAATGCTAATTATACACCTAATATTGAAGAGTTAAAGAAAAACTTTGATTTTGTTTCAACAAATATTGAAAATAAAAATATTATTAGTGCTTATGCTTTAAGCTTTGGTGGTGTTATTGAGGCTTTAGCTAAGATGGCATTTGGTAATAAGATTAGCTTTGATATTAATTATGAAGAAAAGCTACTTGATGCTTATAATTATGGTTCTATTTTAGTAGAATCAAATACTACTTTAGACTATGAAAATGCTATTTATTTAGGTGAAACTATTAATTCTTCAGTTGCAAAAATTAATGGAATAGAATTTAGCTTAGATGAATTATATAAAGCTAATACTGAGCATTTTAATGAAATTTATAAGGATAAGGGTAATAATACTTGTACATTAATGGATATTAAGCCATTTAAGAAGGAAATTACTCCATTAAAGAATAAGACTGAGGTAATTGCTTATTTCCCAGTATTCCCAGGTACTAACTGTGATTATGATACTGAAAAGCAATTTAAGCGTAATGGTGCTACAATTAGAAGTACTGTATTTAAAAATTTAACAAGCAAGGATATTTTTGATTCAATTAAAGAAATGGCTAAAAATATTGATGAATGTGATATTTTAGTATTATCAGGAGGCTTCAGTGCTGGTGATGAACCAGATGGAAGTGGTAAATTTATTGCGAATGTTTTAAATCAAGAAAGTGTTAAGGAAGCAATTCATAGATTAATTGATCGTAAGGGCTTGATTTTAGGTATTTGCAATGGCTTCCAGGCATTAGTAAAATCTGGATTATTACCATATGGAAGATTAGGAATGGTTAATGAAGCATCTCCTACATTATTTAGAAATGATATAAATCGTCATATCTCTCAAATAGTTACAACTAAGGTTATGACTAACGCTTCTCCTTGGCTTTCATCATTTGAAACAGGAGAACTACATAGTATTGCGGTAAGTCATGGTGAAGGTAAATTTGTTGTTAGTGAAGAAATGGCTAAGAAGCTTAGAGATAATGGACAAATTGCCTTCTTATATTGTGACCCGGAAGGTAATCCTACTTGTGAGGCACCATATAATCCAAATGGTTCTAGCTATGCGATTGAGGGTATTATTTCAGAGGATGGATTAATCTTAGGTAAGATGGGACATTCAGAAAGATATGAAGAAAATAATTTTAAAAATATTTATGGTGATAAGGACCAAAATATCTTTAGAAATGCTGTAAAATATTTTAAGAAGTAGAGATTAAAAATGAAAATATTAGATAAATTTTATGAAGGAAAAGCAAAACAATTATATAGGACAGAGGATCCTAATTTAGTTGTTATGCATTATAAGGATGATACAACGGCTTATAATGGAATAAAAAAAGCTCAAATAGCTAATAAAGGTATTATTAATAATAAGATTTCAACTATTATTTATAAAAGACTTATGGCTTTAGGTATTCCTACTCATTATGTCGATACCTTAAATGAGCGTGATCAATTATGCAAGAGGGTTACAATATTCCCTCTTGAGGTAGTTGTTCGTAATATTATTGCAGGTTCAATGTCAAGAAGATTAGATATTCCTGAGGGTACTAAGCCAATTAATACAATTTATGAATTATGTTATAAAAATGATTCATTAGGTGATCCTCTTATTAATGATCATCACGCTGTTGCTGTAGGGGCAGCAACATATGATGAGCTTAAGGTTATTTATGAATTAACTGATAGAATTAATAATGCTTTAAAGAATATTTTCCTTGAGGTTGGAGTTTTATTAGTTGATTTTAAGATTGAATTTGGTAAAACTAGTGATGGAGAAATAGTTCTTGCTGATGAAATATCTCCTGATACTGCAAGATTATGGGATGTTAACACTAATAGAAAGCTAGATAAGGATAGATTTAGACGTGATTTAGGTGATGTTATCGATGCTTATTTAGATATTTATAATCGTTTACAAACATTAAAATAAAAAAGGAAAGAATAGTATGATTTTTGATGAAGTTATAGATAAGGGATTACATGAGGAATGTGGTGTCTTTGGTGTATATGGAGTTGAGAATGCTGCTGAGGTTTCTTATTTTGGACTTCATTCCCTACAGCATAGAGGTCAAGAGGGCTGTGGAATTGTTGTTTCAAATGAGGGTAAGCTTAAACGTCATAAGGGAATAGGCTTAGTATCAGAGGTATTTAATGATTCTAATTTAAAGAATCTTACGGGAAATATGGCTATTGGACATGTTAGATATTCTACTGCAGGTGGTGGTGGAATTGAAAATGTGCAACCATTCCTATTTAATCACCATACTGGTAATTTTGCATTAGCTCATAATGGAAATTTAGTAAATTCTAATGAATTAAAGAGATATTTAGAGGGAAAGGGTAGTATTTTCCAATCTACATCTGATAGTGAGGTATTAGCTCATTTAATTCGTAAGGATACTGATAAATCAAAATTTGTTTATAATGTAATGGAGGCATTACAAATGATTGAGGGTGCTTTTGCATTCTTAATTATGCTTGATGATAGAATCTTTGCATGTCGTGATAAATATGGTTTGAGACCATTATCTATTGGTAAAATTAATGGTGGTTATGTTGTTTCTAGTGAAACCTGTGCCTTTGAGGTAATTAATGCTCAATTTGTAAGAGATATATTACCTGGTGAGGTTGTTGAAATCGGACCAGATGGAATAATAAGTAGAGATTATTCAAAATATAAAAGATATCATATGTGTGCTATGGAATATATTTATTTTTCTCGTCCTGATAGTGATATTGAAGGAAGAAATGTTCATGCCTTCCGTAAAGAAAGTGGTAGACTTTTATATAGAGAAAATCCAGTTGAGGCAGATATTGTAATTGGGGTACCTGATTCATCCTTAAGTGCTGCAATTGGTTATTCTGAGGAATCTGGTATTCCTTATGAAATGGGATTAATTAAGAATAAGTATGTAGGTAGAACCTTTATTCAGCCATCTCAAAGTATGAGAGAGAAGGGTGTTAGAATGAAGCTTTCAGCTGTATCTTCTATAGTAAAGGGAAAAAGAGTTGTTTTGATTGATGATTCTTTAGTTCGTGGTACAACCTGTAGAAGAATCGTTGCGTTATTAAAGGAAGTAGGAGCCTTAGAGGTTCATGTAAGAATTGCTTCCCCTCAAATTACTAATCCTTGTTTTTATGGAGTTGATATTTCAACCTATGATGAATTAATATCAGCTCATAAAAATGTTGATGAGGTTAGAGAATATATTGGTTCTGAATCATTATACTTCCTTTCTAAGGAAGCATTATTTGAAGCATCTAAGAGAAATGATTTATGCTTAGCTTGCTTTACAGGAAATTACCCAACTGCATTATATCAATCAATTAAAGATGCAAATAAAGACGGAAAATTCTAGGAGGAAATTATGGGATCTAAGGCATATGGAGCTTCAGGTGTTGATCTTGAGGCAGGCTATGAAGCAGTAAGAAGATATAAGAAGCATGTTGCTTCTACAAATCGTGTTGGATGTGTATCTAACATCGGTTCATTCGGAGGAATGTTTGATTTATCAATTTTAAATTATAAAGAACCAATGCTTGTTTCTGGTACTGATGGTGTTGGTACTAAATTAAAATTAGCATTTGAAATGGATAAGCATGATACTATTGGTATTGATGCGGTAGCTATGTGTGTTAATGATGTATTAGCACAAGGTGCAGAACCATTATTTTTCTTAGATTATGTAGCTACTGGTCATGCTGAACCAGTTAAGCTTGAACAAATTGTTAAGGGTGTTGCAGAGGGCTGTATTCAAGCTGGATGTGCCTTAATTGGTGGTGAAACAGCTGAAATGCCTGGTATGTATACTGATGGAGAATATGATATTGCAGGATATACTACTGGTGTTGTTGAAAAATCTAAGGTTATTGATGGATCTAAGGTAAAAGTTGGCGATATCCTTGTTGGTATTCAATCTAGTGGTGTTCATTCTAATGGATTTAGCTTAGTTCGTAAGATTATTAGTGATAATAATATTGATTTACATTCCTATAGTGAGGAATTAAATGGTGTAGTTGGAGAGGTTTTATTAACTCCTACTCGCATTTATTGTAAGCAAGTATTAGATGTAATTCATAATATAGATGTTCATGGAGTTGCTCATATTACTGGTGGTGGCTTTGATGAAAATATTCCAAGAATTTTGCGTGATGGAATGGGTCTTGATATTATTGAGGGTTCTTGGCCAATTTTACCTGTATTTAGGTTCTTAGAAAAATATGGTAAGGTTAATCATAGAGAAATGTTTAATATTTATAATATGGGTATTGGTATGGTTTTAGCCTTAGATAATGAATATGATGCTAAAAAGGCTATTGATATTTTAGCAAGTCATGGCGATAAAGCATATGTTATTGGTAAGATTACTGATTCTGGAAAGGTAGATATTCATTTCTAATGAAAAATATAGCTATTTTTGCCAGTGGAAGTGGTACTAATTTTGAGGCATTAATTGAAAATTGTGAGAATGGTAATATTAATGCTAAAGTAGTATTAATGGTATGTGATAAGAAAAAAGCTTATGTAGTAGAGCGTGCTAAGAATCATAATGTTGAGGCATTAGTGTTTAATCCTAAGGATTATGCTTCAAAAAATGATTATGAGGCTATGATTGTAAAAAGATTAAAGGAGCTTAATGTTGATTTAATCTGTCTTGCAGGATATATGCGTATTTGTGGAGAGGTTCTACTTGATAGCTATTTAGGAAAAATAATAAATATTCATCCAGCATTATTACCATCCTTTAAGGGAGCACATGGTATATTAGATGCTTATAATTATGGTGTAAAGGTTTTTGGAGTTACTATTCATTATGTTGATAGTGGAATGGATAGTGGTAAAATCATTGCTCAAAGAAGTTTTGATTATGTAGAGGGTGAAACTTTAGATGAGGTTGAGAGACGTATTCATCAAATTGAACATGTTTTATACCCTGAGGTAGTAAAAAAATTGTGTGAGGAGAAGTAAAAATGAGAAGAGCTTTAGTCAGTGTTACAGATAAAACTGGTGTAGTAGAATTTTGTAAGGGTCTAATTGAATGTGGATTTGAAATTATTTCTACTGGTGGTACTAAGAAGGTTTTAGATGATAATGGTGTTAAAACTATTGGTATTAGTGAGGTTACAGGATTTCCTGAGATATTAGATGGTAGAGTAAAAACTTTACATCCAAATGTTCATGGAGGTTTACTTGCAGTAAGAGAAAGTGAGTCACATCAAAAGGAATTAAATGATAATCATATTGAATATATCGATTTAGTATGTGTTAATTTATATGCTTTTAAAAAGACAATTGAAAAGGGCTGTAGCTTTAGTGAAGCAATAGAAAATATTGATATTGGTGGACCTTCTATGCTTAGAAGTGCTGCAAAGAATCATAAATATGTTACTGTAGTATCTGATATAAATGATTATGAAACGGTATTAAATGAAATTAAAGAAAATGGAGATACAACCTATGAAACAAGATTGAAGCTTGCTGCAAAGGTTTATACTCTAACTGCAGAATATGATACTATGATTGCTACATATATGAGAGAAAAAGCAGGACTTCCTGAAAAGTTATTTATTGAGGCTGATTTAAAGCAAAATCTTAGATATGGTGAAAATCCTCATCAATCTGCAAAATTTTATAAATTTAGTGAAAATGTTCCTTATTCCTTAGCATCAGCTAAACAATTACAGGGTAAGGAATTATCATATAATAATATTCAAGATGCTAATGCAGCATTAAATATTGTTCGTGAATTTGACGATGTACCTTTTGCGGTAGGATTAAAGCATATGAATCCATGTGGTGCTGCAATTGGTAAGGATTTAAAGGAAGCTTGGTTAAAGGCTTATGAATCTGATCCAGTATCAATTTATGGTGGTATTGTCGCTACAAATCAAATTATTGATAAGGAAGCAGCTGATTTAATTAAATTTGACCATGGTCAAAAGGATAAGTCTATTTTCCTTGAATTAATTTTAGCCCCAGGATTTACTGAGGAAGCTCTAAAGGCATTTAGTAAGCGTCCTAATTTAAGAGTAATTCAATTTGAAATGGGTGAATATTCTAATCAAAAACAATATGTTTCTGTTAATGGTGGTTTACTTGTACAGGAGCAGGATACAAGCTGTGTTACAGTAACAGAAGAAATGACTATTACTAATTGTAAGCCAACAGAAGCTCAATTATCTGATATGAATTTTGGTTGGAAAATTGTTAAGCATGTTAAATCTAACGCTATTGTTGTAGTTAAGGATGGAGTAACTTGTGGTGTTGGTGCTGGTCAAATGAATCGTGTTGGTGCTGCAAAGATTGCGATTGAAGAGGCACATAGTCGTGGTGTTTTTGAGGGAATGACTCTTGCATCTGATGCTTTCTTCCCATTTAGTGACACATTAGAGTATGCATCTTTAAATGGTGTTGTTGCAGTAGTTCAGCCTGGTGGTTCTAAGCATGATCAGGATTCAATTGATTTAGCAAATGAAAAGGGTATTCCTATGACATTCACAGGAATGCGTCATTTCAAGCATTAATTAAAGGAGAGATTATTTATGGCTAAGGTATTAGTAGTTGGTGGTGGCGGTAGAGAACATGCAATTGTTCATGCCTTATCTAAATCAGCTAAGGTAGATGAAATATATGCAATTCCTGGTAATGCTGGTATTGCAAAGCTTGCAATGTGTGTAAATATTAAGGATAATGACGTAGAGGGAATTGTAGATTTTGCTAAGGCAGAGGCAGTTGATTTAGTAGTTGTTGGACCTGAGGCAACTTTAGCTTTAGGAATTATTGATGAGCTTACAAAAGCAGGAATTAAGGCTTTTGGACCTACAAAATCTGCAGCTATGATTGAGGCTTCAAAGAATTTTGCTAAGGAGCTTATGCTTAAATATGATATTCCTACTGCGAGATTTGAAGTATTTAATGATTATAAGGAAGCATTAGAATATGTTAAAATTTCACCATTTCCTACTGTTATTAAGTATGATGGTCTTGCTCAAGGTAAGGGTGTTGTAATAGCTAATAATCTTAAAGAGGCTGATGAGACTCTTAAGGATATGCTACTTGATGATAAATTTGGTCATGGTAAGGTTGTTATTGAAGAATATTTAGAGGGACCTGAATTTTCATTAATGTGCTTTGTTGATGGAGTTAATGTTTATCCACTTGAAATGGCTCAAGATCATAAAAGAGCCTATGATAATGATTTAGGACCTAATACAGGTGGTATGGGGGCTTATTCTCCATTACCATTTATCACTGAAGATGATAGCAAATATGCAATGGAGAAAATAATGATTCCAACTGCTAAGGCTATGGTTAATGAGGGAGTACCATTTAAGGGTGTTCTTTATGGTGGCTTAATGAAAACTAAAAAGGGAATTAAGGTTATTGAATTTAATTGCCGTTTTGGTGATCCTGAAACTGAAGTTGTACTTCCAAGACTAACTAGTGATATTTATGATGCTTTTATGGCCATAGTAGATGGAAATAAGCCTGTACTTTCTTGGGAAAAATGTTATACTATAGGCATAGTACTTGCTTCTAAGGGATATCCTGGAAGCTATCAAAAGGGATATGTAATAAATAATGCTGATAATGAAAATATTTATCATATGGGTACAAAGATTGATGAAAATGGAAATCTTGTAACTAATGGTGGTAGAGTATTATTTGCTGTAGGTAAGGGTGATACTTTAGAAGAAGCAAATAAGAATGCTATTTCTATTGTTAATGAAATAGAATGTGAGAATTTATTCCATAGAACTGATATTGGTGCTAAGGCTTATAGGAAATAGGTGATATTAGTGGGAATTATTATTAGTGGCAAGGATATTGCTAAAGAAAAAAAGGAAGTCTTAAAAAATAAGGTTTCTGAATACATTAATAAATATGGAAGGGCTCCTCACTTGACTGTAATTTTAATTGGAGAGGATCCTGGTTCAGTTTCTTATGTAAAGGGTAAATCAAAGGGCTGTTTAGAGGTTGGCATTAAAAATACAACCTTGACCTATCCTACAACAATTAAAGAAGAAGAATTATTAAATATAATTAGAGAATTAAATAATGATAATGAGGTTGATGGAATATTAGTTCAGCTTCCACTTCCTTCTCATATTAATTCAAGTCATGTCATTAATACAATTTCTCCAAATAAGGATGTAGATGGTTTTCATCCTAAAAATGTAGCTAGTCTATATTTAAAGGAATCTGGAATCTTACCTTGCACTCCAAAGGGTATTATTGAGGTACTTGAAAGTGCTTCTATTGAAATTGAAGGAAAAAGAGCTTGTGTAATAGGTAGAAGTAATATTGTTGGTTTACCTGTAAGTAAGCTTTTATTAGATAAAAACGCAACAGTTACTATTGCTCATAGTAAAACTAAAAATCTAAAGGAAATTACAAGTACTGCAGATATTTTAATCGCTGCAGTAGGAAAGCCATTATTTGTTAAAGAGGATATGGTAAAAGATGGTGCTGTTGTTATTGATGTTGGGGTTAATAGAAACCCAGAAACAGGAAAGCTTTGTGGAGATGTTGATTTTGAGAATGTTAAGGATAAAGCATCTTATATTACAAAGGTTCCTGGAGGTATTGGTCCGATGACTATAACCTGTTTATTAGAAAATACAGTTGAATGCTATTTAAAGCATATGGAGGAATAAAATGATAGAACGTTATAGTAGAAAAGTAATGCGTGATATTTGGACTGAGGAAAGTAAGTTTAATGCCTATTTAAAGGTTGAAATATCAAATGCAAAGGCTTGGGCTAGTCTAGGTGTAGTACCTTATGAGGATTTACCTAAGCTTGATAAGGCAACATTCACTGTAAGTAGAATTAAAGAAATTGAAGAGGTTACTAAGCATGATGTTGTAGCATTTACTCGTGCTGTTGGTGAATCCTTAGGTGATGAAAAGAAATGGATTCACTATGGATTAACCTCTACTGATGTTGTAGATACTGCAAATGGCTATTTATTAAAACAAGCAAATAATATTTTACGTAAGGATATTCTAGCTATTATGGAGGTATTAAAGAAGCGTGCTTTGGAATTTAAAAATACTCCATGTATTGGTAGAACCCATGGTATGCATGCAGATATTACTTCATTTGGTCTTAAATGGGCTTTATGGTATGAGGACATGGTAAGATGCCTTGAAAGATTTAATTATGCTTGTAGTGAAGTTGAAACAGGAAAGCTATCAGGAGCTGTTGGTAATTTTGCTAATATTCCTCCTCAAATTGAAGAATTTGTTTGTAAGGATTTAGGAATTAATTATGCAAAAATATCTACTCAGGTATTACAAAGAGATCGTCATGCTCATTATATGGCATGCTTAGCATTAATTGCATCTGAGCTTGAAAAAATGGCACTTGAGGTTCGTAATTTATCTCGTCAAGAGGTAAAAGAAACAGAAGAAGCCTTTTCAAAGGGTCAAAAGGGTTCTTCAGCAATGCCACATAAGAGAAATCCTATTTCAAGTGAAAACATTTGTGGCTGTGCTAGAGTTATTAGAGGATATATGGATACCTTCTATCAAAATATTGCCCTATGGCATGAAAGAGATATTTCTCATTCAGCAACAGAGCGTATTATTTTACCAGACGCAACAGAATTGTTAGATTATATGCTAAATAGATTTAAAGGAATCTTAGAAAATTTAACTGTATTCCCTGAAAAGATGATAGAGGATATTTGGTTAACTAAGGGTGTAATATTTGCACAAAGAGTATTATATAAGCTAATTGAAAAGGGCTTTGTTCGTGAGAAGGCCTATGATACAGTACAGCCAATCGCAATGAAGGCATTAAATGAGAAGAAAAGCTATCAAGAATTATTACATCTAGATCCTGTTGTTTCTAATACATTAACTAGTGAAGAAATTGATTCTTGCTTTACATTAGAATATTATATGGAAAATGTAGATTATATTTATAAAAGAATTGGTTTATTGGAGGACTAATTATGAATAATGAAAGAATATTAGTTCTTGATTTTGGTGGACAATATAATCAGCTTATTGCTCGCCGAGTTAGAGAATGCAATGTATATTGTGAGGTTCATCCTTACAATATGCCAATTGAAAAAATCAAAGAATATAATCCAAAGGGTATTATTTTTACTGGAGGACCTAATAGCGTTTATGGAGAAGATTCCCCACTATGTGATAAAGAAATATTTAATTTAGGTTATCCTATTTTAGGTATTTGTTATGGATCACAGCTAATGGCTCATTTATTAGGTGGTGAGGTACTTCACGCACCTGTATCTGAATATGGAAAAACATTAGTTAATGTTACTAATTCTTCTAAGCTATTTAATAATGTAAAAAAAGAAACTACAGTATGGATGAGTCATACAGATTATATTGCAAAATCACCAAAAGGCTTTACAATTACGGCTCATACTCCAGTATGTCCTGTTGCCGCAATGGAAAATGAAGATTCTAAATTATATGCAGTTCAATTTCATCCAGAGGTAATGCATACAGAAGAGGGTATGAAGATGCTTTCTAATTTCGTATATGATGTATGTGGCTGTAAGGGCGATTGGAAAATGGCTGATTTTGCAAAGCGTACAATTGAAGAAATTAAAGCAAAGGTTGGTAATGGTAAGGTATTATGTGCTCTATCTGGAGGAGTAGATAGTAGTGTAGCTGCTGTATTATTATCTAAGGCTGTTGGTGAGCAATTAACCTGTGTTTTCGTTGATCATGGTCTATTACGTAAAAACGAAGGCGATGAGGTTGAGGCTGTATTTGGACCTAATGGACCATATAAGCTTAATTTCATTAGAGTAAATGCTCAAGAAAGATTCTATTCAAAGCTTAAGGGTGTAACAGAACCAGAACGTAAACGTAAGATTATTGGTGAAGAATTCATTCGTGTTTTTGAGGATGAAGCTAAAAAGATTGGTGAGGTTGATTTCTTAGTTCAAGGTACAATCTATCCAGATGTCATTGAATCTGGTTTAGGTAAATCAGCTACAATTAAATCTCATCATAATGTAGGTGGATTACCTTCAGTGGTTAAATTTAAAGAAATTATTGAACCATTAAGATTATTATTCAAGGATGAGGTTCGTAAGGTAGGCTTAGAATTAGGAATTCCTGATTATTTAGTTTATCGTCAACCATTCCCAGGTCCAGGTCTTGGAATTAGAATTATTGGTGAAGTAACTGCTGAAAAGGTTAAAATTGTTCAAGAAGCAGATTATATTTATCGTGAAGAAATTCATAAAGCAGGAGTAGATAAATCTTGTAATTTAGGTCAATATTTTGCTGCATTAACTAATATGCAATCAGTAGGTGTTATGGGTGATGAAAGAACCTATGATTATGCAATTGCACTTCGTGCAGTGCAAACCTCAGATTTTATGACTGCTGATTGGGCTCGTATTCCATATGATGTATTAGATATTATATCAAGAAGAATTGTTAATGAGGTAAAGGGCGTTAATAGAGTACTCCTAGATTGTACTTCTAAACCTCCTGCAACAATTGAGTTTGAATAGTCGGAGCTAAGCCGCAAAGCCCGTAAACACTAGGGTTTGGCGGCTTTTTCTTTTATTAGTAAATTTGAAAATTTTGGTTGGAATAAAGTCAAGACTAAAAAGCCT
>CAMEJG010000034.1 GCA_945919465.1 uncultured Anaeroplasma sp.
TTTGGATTTTTCTTAATTTTTTTCATTTTGTCTGAAAATGTAAAAAAAAACTAGTGATACACTAGTTTATAATTAAAATTTGATAAAAAATTATTAATATTTAATTAATTATGAAAAAAGAACCAATTTTTATATTGGCTCTTTACAATAACATTTTATTCTAATTCAAAGGCACCTGTATACAATTGATAATAAGTACCCTTCTTTGCAATTAATGAATCATGATTACCACGTTCAATAATTCTTCCCTTATCAAGCACCATAATACAATCTGAATCTCTAACAGTAGATAATCTATGGGCAATAACAAATACAGTTCTACCATGCATAAGCTGATCCATTCCCTTTTGTACTAAAGCCTCAGTTCTAGTATCAATAGATGATGTTGCCTCATCAAGAATCATTACTGGAGTATCAGCACAAGCAGCACGTGCAATTGATAATAATTGTCTTTGACCTTGTGATAAATTAGATCCATCATGAGTAAGCATTGTATTAAAACCATCAGGAAGACGCGTAATGAAATCATATGCATTAGCGATTTTAGCTGCCTCATAAACCTCTTCATCTGTTGCATCTAATCTACCATATCTAATATTTTCCATTACAGTACCTGTGAATAAATTAGTATCCTGTAATACAACACTTATAGAACGACGTAAATCATCCTTTTTAATTTTATTAATATTAATTCCATCATATCTAACCTTTCCATCAGCAATATCATAGAATCTATTAATAAGATTTGTAATTGTAGTTTTTCCAGCTCCTGTTGCTCCAACAAGAGCTATTTTTTCACCTGGGTGAGCATAGATATCAATATCATGTAATACAATCTTTTCTGGATAATAGCCAAAATCTACATTATCTAGTAAAATATCACCCTTTAATTCTGTATAGGTAGTCTCTCCTGTTGAATGAGGATGCTTCCATGCCCAATGACCAGTTCTATCATTTGTTTCTGTGATATTTCCCTTATCATCAATATAACAACGAACTAATGTAACATAACCATTATCCTCTTCTTTTTTCTGTTCAATCAAATCAAAGCATCTTTGAGCACCAGCCATGGCCATTGCTACCATTGAAATTTGTTGAGAAACTTGAGATATAGATTGACTAAATTGTTTACTCATACCTAAGAAAGAAGTTACAATTGCGATTGTTATTGTTGTCTTAGTAGGATCTACTAATGCTTGTATTGATAGATTATAAACATTAAAATATGATAATACAAATCCAATTCCAGCAATAATGATATAAACAATATTACCAAAATTATTTAATATTGGCATTAAGATATTACCATAATATTGAGCTTTAGTTGCATCATTACATAGTTTCTCATTAAGAACATCAAATTCTTCTTTAGATTTTTCTTCATGGTTAAATACCTTAACCACCTTTTCACCATTCATTATTTCTTCTATATAGCCTTCTGTTTTACCTGTAGATATTTGCATCTCCATAAAATATTTTGCAGAATTTCCACCAACACGCTTAATAATATTAATAATAATGAATACACCAATAAATGAAATCAATGCTAACCATAATGAATAATATAGCATTAATGAAATTAATACAACAATAGTAATTGTGGTACTCATTACCTGAACAAGAGTTTGAGTAATGAATTGTCTTACAGCATCAACATCATTTGTATATCTAGACATGATATCACCATGAGGATTTCTATCAAAATATGATATTGGAAGTTCTTCCATTTTATTAAACATATCTTTTCTTAAATGATTTAAAACACCCTGACCAACTCTTGCAAGAATTTGTGTATATATTAATGAACAAATCGCACCAAAGGCAAATACAGAAATCATTATTATCATAATTTGAATTAGCTTAGGCCAAGCTACTTCTAATGAAGTAATAATATAGCTTCCATCTTCTTGCTTTTGAGCAATTGTATTAATAATAGAATTCATAAATATTGATGTAGATGATGAAATTGCAGCAGTAATAATAACACATAAAATAATTATACTCATTTGAGGAGTGTAATATTTAAATATATATTTTATTAATCTAGGTAAAGTCTTTAAGCTATCCTTAGTAAGCTTTGCTCCTCCACCCTTTCTTCCCATTGGACCTCTAGACATTTTCATTACCTCCTTGCTTTGAAATACGGTTTTGAATTTCATAAACCTCTTGATAAATCATATTAGTCTTTAATAATTCCTCATGAGTACCTACTCCATCAATTTTACCACCATCAAGTACTATAATCATATCACAACCCTCAACTGATGAGATTCTTTGTGCAATAATAATTTTAGTAGTATCAGGTAAATCATTTTTTAATCCATATCTAATTTTAGCATCTGTTTTAGTATCAACTGCACTAGTTGAATCATCTAAAATTAATATTTTAGGTGATTTTAATAGAGCTCTTGCAATACATAGTCTTTGTTTTTGGCCACCAGATACATTAGTACCACCTTGTTCAATATGAGTATCATATCCTTCAGGGAAGGTATCTATAAATTCATCAGCACAAGCTATCTTACATACTCTTTTTATTTCATCAATACTAGCGTCCTCTTTACCCCATCTTAGATTATCAGAAATACTTCCAGAGAATAAGACATTCTTTTGTAATACTACAGAAACCATATCTCTTAGTGTTTTTAGATCATAATCCTTTACATTTACTCCTGCTACTAATAATTCTCCTTCTGTAACATCATATAATCTAGAGATTAAATTAACAAATGTTGTCTTAGATGAACCAGTACATCCTATAATACCAACTGTAGCACCAGAAGGAATTGATAAATTAATATTCTCTAATGTATTTTTATGAGCAGCTTTACTATATTTAAAGGATACATTTTTAAATTCTATACTTCCATCCTTAACCTCATATATAGGATTTAAAGGATTTTTAATAGTAGACTCTTCATTTAATATTTCAGCAATTCTTTTAATACTAGCTAAAGAAATAGATAGCATTACAAAAATCATTGTAAGCATCATTATAGAATTTAATATTTGCATATTATAAGTCAATAATGCTTGAAGGTTTGCAACCTTTAATTCAGTTTGATTTGTAGATACAATTAAATAAGAACCAAATATACATACAACAATTAATAATGTATAAACAGCCAAGTTCATAATAGGATTATTAAAAGCTACTATCTTTTCTGCCTTAGTAAAATCTATATTTACTTCATCAGCTGCTTTATCAAATTTCTTTTGTTCATATTCTTCTCTTACATAGGTTTTAACAACTCTAATACCATTAATATTTTCTTGTACTGATTCATTTAAAGCATCATATTTTTTAAATACTCTATCAAAAATTGGCATTGCAATTTTTGATATAATAAAGAATGCAAGTGCTACAATTGGAATAATACAGCAGGTAATACATGCAACCTTCCAATTTACTGTAAATGCCATTATTACTGAAAATATTAACATTAGAGGACTTCTTACTGCTACTCTAATTAGCATACCAAATGCCATTTGAATGTTATTAACATCAGTAGTCATACGAGTAACAAGACTTGATGCAGAAAATTTATCAATATTTTCGAATGAAAAATCTTGCACCTTATAAAATAAGTCATGTCTGACATTTTTTGCAAAGCCCGCAGCTGCAATTGATGCATATTTTCCTGATAAAAAACCAAAGGCTAAACCTAAAGTTGCAGTAACAACTAATATTCCCATCCATAGTAACATCATATTAACCTCATTATGCTCTAAGGCTTCTAATAAATATGACATAAAAAATGGTAATAAGCACTCCATTATTACCTCAAAGGTAATAAAAAATGGAGCTAGTAAGGATGCTTTTTTATATTCTCTTATACATCTTTTTATTACACTAAACATATAAACCTCCCTATAAATCAATATGAAACATAATAAAACCATTCATAGAGATATCTACAAATGGTTTTTTATATTTGATCTTATATACAAGATTATTATATTCAGATATTATTAATTGTCAATTGATAAGCTTTTTTGAAAACGTTTTAAAAATTATTCATTTTCAGGAATCTTATCAATTAGATAAGCTGGTACTTTTTCATAACCATAGAATTTTCTATTGAAGTATCCAGAACCCTGAGTTAAGCTCCTTAAATCATTGACATATTCAAGAATTTCAATTTCAGGAGCTAAAGCTTTAAGCTTTTGTTGACCCATTGAATTTATTTCCATACCAACAATCTTAGCTCTTCTTTGATTTAAATCAGACAAAATATCACCAACTAAATCACTCTCAACAGTAATAGTCATTTCAATAATTGGTTCTAAAATTGTAGGACCTGCCTTCATATAAGCATCCTTAAATGCTAAAATTGATGCATTTTTAAATGATAATTCATTTGAGTCTACTGCATGGTATTTACCATCAAGTAAAACAGAATGAACTCCAATTACAGGATATCCCTTAAGTAAACCCTTTTCACAAGCCTCATTGAATCCCTTTTCAACTGCAGGGAAGTAATTCTTAGGTACAGCACCACCAAATACTTCTTCTGTAAAATAGTTTTCTTCAGCTGGTTCAAATTTCATTTCAACAACACCATAGAAGCCACTACCACCAGACTGCTTAACATATCTACCACTACCATGAGCTTCTTTTGTGATTGTTTCTCTATATACTACTCTATAATCCTCAATATCTATTTCTAGCTTATAGCTATTTTTCATTCTCTCTAAGATATAGTTTAAGTGTCCTAAGCTTAATGTACCTAATAATAATTGCTTAGTTTCTCTATTTCTTACTATAGATAAGGTTGGATCCTCAAGCTTAAGCTTTTGTAATACAGATGATAATTTATCATCATCATTCTTACTCTTAGGTTTTAATGCCTTAAAGTATACACTTGATGGATACTCAATCTTTGAATAAACAACTTTTGATTTAGGATCAGATAATGTCATTGAATTTTCTAATCCATCAACCTTACATACACAACCAATATCTCCAGCATGAAGCTCAGAAACCTGAGTAAGCTTTCCACCACAAATTGTATAAATGTTAGATAAAGTTAAAGTATTATTTAAATCTGAAATATATACCTCATCATTTTGATGAACAACACCTGAATTAATCTTAAAAATACTAGTTACACCTGAATAAGCATCTACATTTGTCTTAAAAATAAAGGCACTAAATGGTTCCTCATCTAATGTTTTTCTTTCTATAACCTCACCATCTAAAGTTTCACCAACAATTGGCTTTAAATCAGAAGGATCTGGCATATAATCAATAACCATATCTAATAAGGTATGTAAGCCAATTGATTTAGTTGCAGAACCAACTAATACAGGTATTAAGCTACCATTTAATACTCCTTCTCTTAAGCCTTCTTTTATTTCAGCTCTAGTTAATTCTTCACCCATAAAGAATTTTTCCATTAATTCTTCTTTGCTTTCAGCAACAGCTTCAATCATCTTATTATGTAATTCTAAAACCTTAGCTCTCTTATCTGGATAGATTTCACAATCATCACAAGTCTTTCCATTATACTTTCTACCCTTAAGCTCAACTACATTAACAAAACCATCAAAATTATCATTATGACCCATAGGATAGCAAAATGGAATAGCATTTTTACCTAATACACTTGAAATATTATCAAATACTTCATCAAATTTAACACCCTCACTATCCATCTTATTTACATAAATGATAGTAGGAATATTCTTTCTTTTAAGCATGTTATAATGCTTAACAGTTTCAACCTCGATACCTTTTTTAGCATCAATAACTAAAATAGCACCCTTAACAACACTAATAGTTTGAATAGCTTCACAAATAAAATCATCATTACCTGGAATATCTATTAAATTAATCTTATAGTCATTGTATTTAATAGGTACAATACTAGATTTAATACTAGATTTTCTATTTTGTTCTTCTAAAGTATAATCACTAATAGTGTTTTTTCTGTCAACACTACCCATTGTAGTATTATTAGCTAAAGCATATAATCCTTCAACTAATGTAGTTTTACCGCTAGACATATGTCCTAGTACAGCGACATTACGAATATTATTTCCCATATTCAATTCTCCTTTTGCAAACGTTTTCTATGTTTCAATTATACCATAATAATAACAATAATAAAAGAAAAAAAGCATTTAAACTTAAAAAAATTTAAATGCTTATAAAATTAATTAGTTTTTTTTAATATATCACGAGCAACATAAACTCCATTTGCGCCAGCTTGAGCAAGTCCACGAGTTAATCCAGCTCCATCACCACCAACATATAAACCATTTATTCTAGTTTCAAAATTATTAGAAATTTCAGGTCTAGCTGAATAGAATTTAGCTTCTACTCCATAGAATAATGTATGTTCATTTGCTATACCTGGTGTAACATGATTTAAAGCTTCTATCATTTCAATTATAGATTTCATAGTATTATATGGTAAAACAAGACCTAAATCTCCTGGTACAGCTTCCTTTAATGATGGCTTTACAAAGCCCTCATCAATTCTTTTTTGTGTAGAACGTCTACCCTTACAAATATCTCCATATCTTTGAACAATTATAGAACCACAGGATAATTCATTAGCTAATCTAGATACCTGATGAGCATATTCATTAGGTAAATCAAATGGTTCTGAGAATTTATGTGAAACTAATAATGCAAAATTAGTATTATTACTTCCTAATTCCTTTGATGCATAAGCATGTCCGTTAGCAAGCATTGTACCTGAATGATTCTCTACTACTACATGACCACTAGGGTTAGAACAGAAGGTTCTAACAATAGTTCCTACAGAAGTTCTATATATAAATTTACCTTCATAAAGGTTTTTATTTATTTCTTCCATAATAATATCATTAGTTTCAACTCTAACACCAATATCTACTTGATTATGTGTCATACGAATATTATTCTTTTTACACATTTCCTCAAGCCATTTAGAGCCATCTCTACCGACACCTAAAAATACATTATCTCCATCATATCTAACACCATTTTTATTAATAATACCTTTTACCTTATTATCCTCTACAATTATATCAGATACTTCCTCCTGAAAATGCATTTCAACCTTATCCTTTAAATATTCATAGATTCTCATTAATATCTTAAGATTATTTTCTGTACCTAAATGTCTAACTTGACTTCTTAATAGCTTTAAGCCAACTGCATAGCCTCTTTTTTCTATTTCTCTAACCTTATCTGTAGTAGGATCAGTAATTACTTCTGTAGCTCCAAATTTTAAATTAATTGAATCTACATATTTAATTAGCTTTAAAACTTCATCATCATCTAAATAATCAGTTAACCAGCCACCAAATTCAGTAGTAATATTAAATTTACCATCAGAGAAAGCTCCAGCACCACCGAATCCATTTGTTATAGAACAAGCTGGATTACAACCACTAATTCCATTTTTATTTACAGGACATTTATCTAGCTTATGTTCATTTACAGGGCATTTTCTAGAATAAATATCTCTTCCTTTATCAATTAATAATACCTTTAATTTAGGATTCTTTTCAACAAGTTCATAAGCACAAAAGACTCCTGCAGGTCCCGCACCAACAATTATGCAATCATATTTCATATTAATCATTCCTTTTTTGTAACTTTTTACAACTAATTTTATCATTTAATATAAAAAAATGCAATGTAGATAAGAAATTTGTAAAATAAAATCGCTTATCTAATTTAATAAATAAGCGATTTTATATCAATCTACTCTAATTACTGCCTCAACATGTCCACAATTAGGTAAAGAATTAATTTCTTCTACTGCATTTCTAACATTCTTTTCATTTGTTATATGAGTAACAATAATTAAAGGTACTCCATTATTACCATTCTCATATTGATTTAGCTGTCTTACAGAAATATTATATTTAGAAAATATAGCAGTTATTTTAGCTAAGACACCTGTAGTATCATTTACTAATAATCTCATATAATATGCAGATTCAAAATTATCATTAAAAATCACATTAGGATCAGCATTTTCATTATTTTCAAATGGAGAATATGAAATACTATCAGTATGAGCAGCCGCGTATAATACATCACCTACAACTGCACTACCAGTAGGAAATTTACCAGCACCTCTACCATATAGCATAACATCATCAACACTATCACCCTTAATAAAAATAGCATTAAATGCATCATTAACAGAAGCTAAAGGATGAGATGATTTAATAAATGTAGGGTGTACTCTTACTTCTATTCCATTTGAAGTATTTTTACCAATTGCTAATAGCTTAAGAGTATATCCAAGCTTAGTACCATAATTAATATCTATTAAGGAT
Source organism: uncultured Anaeroplasma sp. (assembly GCA_945919465.1). Taxonomy (GTDB): domain Bacteria; phylum Bacillota_I; class Bacilli_A; order Acholeplasmatales; family Anaeroplasmataceae; genus Anaeroplasma. The sequence continues at coordinate 8,287 of CAMEJG010000034.1, forward strand.
ACTCCTCTTATTCCCTCTCTATATATTTTAGTATATGGAATTTTAGTTTTAAAGGCTAATGAAGCTAAAATAGATAATTTATATGTAGAATCATAAGCATCTACATCACTTGTAGGATCCTTTTCAGCATAGCCAAGCATTTGAGCCTCACTTAAGGCATTATCATATGATACATTCTCATTCAACATCTTAGATAATATGTAATTAGTAGTACCATTAATAATACCTAATATTGATTTTACATTATTACCTTGTAAATTATCTAATAATGTTCTAATAATGGGTATTCCACCACCTACAGTGGCCTCATAATATAATCCTACTTTATTTTCTTTAGCAATACTCTCTAATATATGTCCATATTTACAATATAGTTCTTTATTTGATGTAACAACAGATTTTTTACTTTTTAGTACAGCTGTTACATAATCTAAGCTAGCTGTAATTCCACCCATAGCCTCTACTACTATAGAAATAGAATCATCATTACAGATTTCATCAATATTTGTTACTAATAATTCATCAGTAATTCCAATTTGATAAGCTTTTTCTTTAGTTCTAGTTAATATTTTTCTAACCTCAACATCTAAATTATGAGATTTTTTATATACCTCTTTATGTTCAGCTAATATTTCATATACTCCACTACCAACTACACCTAAGCCTAATATAGCAACACCTACATACTTCATACTCATACCTCTTAAAATATATATGAGTTAATTATAATATAATAGTTAAAATTATTCAATTAAAAGAAACATTTTATAAAATTACTTTAGTGAATTATTCTTTAGTATCATATTCTTAAATTATAAACTAAATTGAATTATATAAAAGATATCCTAATAATTCAAATATATTTCTTTTTTCAATTATAGAATTAGTATATAAATCACTATCTAATATTAAATCATTTGTATATACTTTTATCTTACCTGAAATACTATTATCAATACAATATTCATAATTATAAGAATAATCTACATTTTCATTTTTCTTAACTAATAATGATATATTATCTTTTACTAAAATATTAATAGGATATTTATATAAAGGTGAATCTATTGTTTCTAAAATAGTATCCTTTTTAATTAATGTTTTTAATTCATAATTATTAAATCCATATCTTAATAATGCTAAAGATTCACTATTTCTAGTTTTAGAATCTTTATATCCAAAAACAACACTAATTAATGACATACCATTTTGAGTCATATGTAAGGTAATATTATATCCTGAAAATGAACAATAGCCTGTTTTAAGTCCATTTACTCCATCTACTCTACCAATAAGCTTATTAGTATTAACAAGCCAAAAGGGACTATCAGTATCCTTTCTAATATAATCCTCTTTTATTGAGGTATAATTAAATACATCAGGATGCTTTAGGGTTAGCTCTCTAGAAATAATTGCCATATCATAGGCACTAGAATAATGATCCTTACTAGATAATCCAGTACAATCAGAAAATAAGGTATTTTTTAATCCAAGCATTTTAGCCTTTTCATTCATTTTAGTTATAAATGCTTCTATTGAACCTGATATATTTACTCCAAGCAAAGAAGCACAATCATTTGCAGAAGCAATACAAACACATTTTAATGCTTCATCTACAGTTATTTTTTCTCCAACCTTAAGGTATACCTGAGACCCACCAATAGATGCTGAATATTCATCGACAGTTAACTCTTGATCTTTAGTTAATATATTTTCATCTAATGCTTCATAGACTAATAATAATGTCATTATTTTAGTCATAGATGCTGGAGCTAATCTATGATTCATATCCTTTTCATATAATATTTTGCCAGTTTCCTTTTCAATTAATATTCCAGCCTGACTATTAGGTATAAGATTAATTGTAGTATCAACATTTTCTGTTTCATTTACTACTTGTCGATCAGAAGCATTAGCTTCAATATTTAACCCAAATATAAATATAGTTAATAATAAAATAATAGATATAATTTTTTTCATTTAATCATCCTCTAAAGAAATATATGAGAATAACTAAAATTATATACTTAATTAATTATATTAATATAATTAGAAAATAAAATGCTGATTAACATAAAATCACCATCTTCAAATTTAATAATTCATAGTTCTTCTTTTATTAATCATTTAAATTACTCCTATTTTTATCAAAAAAAAGGCCATTGCTTTTTTTTGCAAATGACCAATATTTTTTAATAAGAATTATTTATACCAACCTTTATAATTATAATATTTTTATATATCTATTATGGATTTTTCTTTGAGTTTAGATGATCAAATATCTTTGAACAGGGCTTATAAAGCCATAAAATACTAATGAAGCTAGATGCTGCAAGAATAATTTCAAATAAAATATCACTATATAAATAATGTAGAGGATTAATATTTAATATTATAGAATTAGGAATAATATATATCCATGAATATAATAAAGAAAATAATATTCCTAATAATGCTAATTTAAAGGATGATTCTACTTTTTTAAATATAGTAGATAAAGATAATGGAATTAATAGCCAACCTAATAGCATAAATGGAAAATAAATAATATTAAAGCTTCCCATAAATAAATTATCTAATATAGTATGAATAATAACTATAAATGTAGTTTTAATAAAACCTAGTTTTTTGGAATATAAAACAATTAGAAAAACAGTAAATTGAATATTAGGTAAAAAAGATAATAATTCTTCTTGGACAAAGAGTATTGCAGTACATACTGCAATAATTACCATATCTTTAATTGTTATTTTTTTCATATTAAGATTTTAATTCTGTTATTCTAAATGAAATTATTGTACCATCTTTAAATACAATATCTAATATTCCTACCATACTCATTTCATTATCAACATAAATTGATAGAAATGTAGACCAGTTTGATGGAGTTTCATAATCTTCTATATTCATAATCATTCCATCTTTTATTAATACATTATCAAAATTAGCTTCTACTAAAGATACTAAGGTATCTCCTTCTATAAAACCAATTTCTTTTGATTTAATAGTATTACCCTCAAGGTCTAATACCTCAACAGTAATATTTCCATCATATTTTGCTTCAAATGGTTTTGCAATAAGAACATAACTTCCTATAATTACTCCTATTGCTATAACTGTTGATACAATCATAATTAATATTTTTTTCATTTTTTTTATTCTATTTATTATATATATTATTGTAATCCAGCAATATAAATATATAAAAATAGTTTCTCCTTTTTATAATATTTAGGCAAGTCTCCTGGCTTCACTTCATCCTTAATCAGCCTTCTCAGTTTCCCAATGGCATATTGATTTCGTCAGTTTCACAGTTGCTGGTACAGCTTAGGCCTATCCTAATTCCTTATTAAAGTATCGCTACTACCTAAAAATTTGACAATTATTTATTTTTCTTTGGTTTTCCATTAACAAATGGTTTTGATATAGATGGTTTAACTTTATTAATTCTATTATTTTCTTTTGGCTTAATTAAGCATTTTTTATCATAGCCTATTAAATCTAATCTATGAGCTTTTACTAATGCCTCATGAACTAAATCATAATTTTGAGGAAGCTTATATTGCATTAATGCTCTTTGCATAGCCTTTTCATGAGGATCTCTTGGTACATATACACTTTCATTTCTAAAAGGATCAATACCAGTATAATACATACAGGTTGATGCAGTACCTGGTGTAGGATAAAAATCCTGTACCTGCTCTGGCATATGACCTGTATCTCTTAGATATTCTGCTAGATTAATTGCTGCATCTAAGGTTGAGCCTGGGTGAGATGACATTAAATATGGTACTAGAAATTGATTCTTATTAAATTTTTTATTTAAATCCTTATATAAATTAACAAATTCATCATATAACCCACGAGAAGGCTTACCCATACGAATTAATACTCTATCATCTACATGCTCTGGTGCTACTTTAAGCTGACCAGAAATATGATATTGAACTAATTCTTCAAAGAATTCTCTATTCTTATCATACATAATATAATCATATCTTAAGCCTGATCTTACAAATACCTTTTTAATACCTGGTAATTTTCTTGCTTCTCTTAAAATATCTAAATAATCAGTATGATCAACTACTAAATTTTTACAAGGATCCCAACCAATACATTCTCTATGAGTACATACTCCATGCTCAGTTTGTTTATTACATGCAGGATGATAGAAATTTGCAGTAGGTCCTCCTATATCATGAACATATCCTTTAAAATCCTTATCCTTAGATATTGTTTTTATTTCTTCTAATATAGATTCCTTACTTCTTGATTGAATTATTCTTCCTTGATGCATAGTAAGAGCACAGAAATGACATCCTCCATAACAGCCTCTATTAGAAATAACAGAAAATTTCACCTCATCAATTGCAGGTACATGGCCTTTTGCCTCAATTAATGGATGACATGCTCTCATATATGGTAATGCATAAACGGCATCCATTTCTTCTCTTGATAATGGAAATTCAGGAGGATTTTGTATAACAAAACAATTTTTATATTCCTCTACTAAAGATTTTCCAGTAAAAGCATCAGTATTTTTATATTGAATTTGGAATGATTTTACATAATTCATTTTATCCTCTAATACTTCATCATATGATGGAAGTATTATACTATCACTAGGAATTAAATCTTTATTTTTAGTTTTCCAAACTGAATTTCTAATATAAATAATATCTTTAATATCTAGTCCACTATCTAATGCATCAGCAACCTGAACTATAGTCTTTTCTCCCATTCCATATAATAATAAATCAGCCTTAGAATCTAATAAAATTGATCTTCTAACAGAATTATCCCAATAATCATAATGATTTAATCTTCTTAATGATGCTTCTATTCCACCAATAATTATTGGTGAATCAGGAAATAATTCTCTTAATTTAGAACTATATCTAATTAAAGCTCTATCAGGTCTTTTACCCATTTCTCCATTTGGAGTATAATAATCTTTTTTTCTTCTTCTTTTTGATACTGAATAATGATTTACCATAGAATCAATATTACCAGAAGATACTAAAAAGCCTAATCTAGGTTTACCAAATAGCTTAAATGCTTTATTATCATTAATATCAGGTTGTGAAATTATACATACCTTATATCCAAAATTTTCTAATACTCTAGAAATTATTGCAGGTCCAAAGGATGGATGATCAATATAAGCATCACCTATTACATAAACGAAATCAGGTTTTTCCCATCCATATTGATGCATCTCTTCTAGAGTTATTGGTAAAAATGGCATAATATCACTCCTTTCCCAAAATATTTTATCATATTAGATATAAAAATAAAACAAAAAGTAAGTTTATATGATAAAATATTCACGAGGTAAAAATATGAAAACATTATTAATTGGAATCAATGCAAAATATATTCATCCTAATCTAGCAATAAGATTATTAAAGAAAAATACTAAATATCCTGTTGATATAAAGGAATTTAATATTAAAGATAATTATTTAGATATTGTGAATTATATTATTAATAATAATTATAATATTATTGGTTTTTCTTGTTATATTTGGAACATAGAGTTTATTAAATTAATTTTAAATGAATTAATAAATAAAGATATTATTATAATATTAGGAGGACCTGAGGTTAGTTATAATGCTAATTATTATTTAGATAATGATTTATGTGATTATGTAATTAAGAATGAGGGTGAAGAAGCTTTTGATTTACTTCTTTCTTACTTAGATAATAAATTTAATATCAATGACATTCCAAATTTATATTATAAGAATGGATATACCTTTGATAAGCTTGTTGATTTAAATAATACTAAAATGGCTTATGATTTATATGATGATGTTATAAATAAAATAATGTATATTGAAACCTCAAGAGGCTGTCCATATAAATGTGGTTATTGTATGGCAAGTCTTGATAATAAGGTTAGATTCTTTAATATTGAAGAAATAAAGGAACAAATATCATTATTACAAGCTAAAGGAGCTAAAGTATTTAAATTTTTAGATAGAACCTTTAATGCTAATAAAAAGAATTTTTTAGGATTAATTGATTTTATTATTTTAAATCATAAAGAAAATGAATCCTATCAATTTGAAATAACTGGTGATTTATTATCTAGTGATATTATAGATTATATAAATGAAAAATCACCAAAAAATCTATTTAGATTCGAAATAGGTATCCAATCTACAAATATAAAGGCAAATTTAGCTGTAGGAAGAATACAAAATAATGAAAAACTATTTAATAATATTATTAGAATTCAAAATGCTAATGTTATAGATTTACATTTAGATCTAATTGCAGGATTACCATATGAGGATTATAATTCCTTTATTAATACCTTTAATGAGGTATTAAAATTAAGGCCAAAAGAACTACAATTAGGATTTCTAAAATTGTTATATGGTACTAGATTATATAGTGAAGCAAATAATTATCACTATAAATGGATGGATAAAGCTCCATATGAAATAATTGAAAATGATTATTTATCTAAAGAAGACATTATAAATATTCATTATGCTGAGGATTCCTTTGATCATTATTATAATAGTAGCATAATGAAAAATAGTATGAATGTAATATTAGATAATGAAAATAATCCTTTTATGTTTTTTCATGATTTAGGCTTATTAGATTTTAAACATAAAGGTTTAGAAAATCAATTTAGAGTAATTGATGATTTTATTAAAAATAAAAATTATTATAATTTATTTCATAAAACAATTATAATGGATTATTTAAATTATTTTAATTTAAAGCCTAAGGCTTGGTGGGATGAAAAGATATCTCATAAGGATAAAAATAATATATTAAGATTAATATTTAATAATAATTTAATAAATATAGCATTAGAGGATTTATATAAATATTCATTATTAGTAAATCTTAATAATGATTATATTTTAGCTATATATAAGCCTAATATTAAAATAATTAAAATTATTAATAAAGATACTTTATAATTAATAAATGGCCACCAAATTGGTGACCATTTATTAATTCTTGATTTTATTTTTAATTTTCTTTTTATTTATTGATAGATTCTTAATAAAGAATTCTATCATTTTTTTATTCTCGAAGCCAGTTTTATAAACATATAATATTTCATAATTTTCTAATCTTAATTCATAATAATCATTATATTCAAATATTCTTTTTAATTGTTTATAATTGAATACTTCTTTTGCTGTTCTGGTTTGAGTTTTACATTCTACATTAATACTTTGTTCTTTAAATTTATAATAATAGGTAATTCCATTTTCACAAATTTCTTGATTATTATTTTTAATTTTTTTAGGTAATTTAATTATATTTACAATATTAATAATTAAATATGCAACTCCAAATGATAGGAATAATACACCACAGGTTACATAAAGACTCTCATTTGTAATTAATCCTAATATAAATAATGGAGTACCTAATAATATCATTACTGATGCAAAAATAAATTTTGTAATTGTACTGTTTTTAGCGCTTTTAAATAAAATATTAAAGGCTTTATCCTTATCTAATGTTGTTGTATTATTTACTACCATAAATAACTCCTTATTAATTAATTATACGTGTTTTATTATACTTTTTATATAATAATAATTCAATATAATTACCAAATAAAATTAAAATTTAATGATTATACGTTTATGGATTTATTCACTACAGTAATTAAGTATTTCCATTCTCTTTTTCTGATAATATTTTCAGTAATTTATTATATATTATTAGTAAGATACTCGCTTCAAATAGCAATACCTCTATGAAAATAGAATTAATGATGCAAAAATAATATTAAGCATATTGTTAAATGATTAATTAATGATAATATTGATTTTTTTTGAAACTTTAGACTGAAATACTTAACAATATTATTAATCAAAATGAAATCAGGGATTCAATAATTCTAAAGTCAATTAAGAATAAGGATACTGAAAAAATTGACGTGTTAGCTCATAAATTCATTATAGTAATCTAAATCACAAAAATGAAAAAATTATAAAATATAAAATAATAAATAATTTATTCATCCATATTTTTTAATAGCTTATTAAGCTTAGGAGTATATGTTTCTAGTTTTCTTTCTATTGACCTAATATAGCTAGATCTAATATGTTCAATTGAAGAATGAATTTTATTTGCTGATGTAATAATATTATTTGTTTCTTTTTCAACTGAATCAATATCCTTTGATAAAGACTCTAATGGTTTTTCTAAATAGGTATTTTTAATTGAATCAAATTCCTCTAATATTATTCTTTTAGATTTTAAGTTTAATTCCTCTTTAGTTTTTTCTAATACTAAATCAACAAATCTCTTTACTACTGAAGTAATAATATTTATAAATGTCATCATATATTCTGGTCTAACTACATACATATCAGAATATTCTAGTACTCTAAACATTGGCAAATCATTATTACCTCTATCTAAATCTGAAACTAATACAGCATATTTACAATGCTTTTTATTTCTATTTTCATCTAATTTTTGATAGAAATCTGCATTATGATGTTTTTTTGTTGTTTCTTGAGATTCATTTTTCATTTCAAAAATTATTGATGTTAATAGAGTTTCTTCTTTATGTTCATCTGTTGCATAACAATTTAAGATAAAATCTCCCTTACTAGCATGAACCTCATCGGCATATCTAACAGGAATATTATCCTTTGTCCATACACAATTTGATAATCCTCCTGTTTGTGCAAATGATAAGTATTCATTTGTACACCAAACCTCTAAATCCTCACCAATCATCTTTGAACCCATAGTAGCTCTTTGACGTTGTAAGCCTAATATATTATTATTTAATGAGGAAATTTTATTATCATATTCCTGTTTAATATTTTGAATTTTTCTTTCATGTTCTAGATTTAGTATTTCAATATTATTTTTGTTATTAATTTTTTCTAAATCATTGATGCTTTTTAGATCATTAATTTGAGATTGATATTTAGAATTTATTTCTAATTCTTTATTCTTAATATCTAATTCATATTTTGATTTTAATATTTCATATTCATGAGAAATAGAATCATTTTTCTTCAATAATATAGATAATTCCTCTTGATATTTATTCTTTAAATTAGTAATTATTTCATTGTTTTTTGTTTCAATGGAATTAAGCTCTAATTTCATATTAGCATCATTTGTAGCTATTATCTTATTCAATTCAGAAAGCTTAATATTATATTCTTCTTCAATATTATGCTTTAATGAATCTAATTCATTTTGATGAATTAATTTTTGATTTTCTATTAATGAATTTAATTCATTAATTTTATTAATATATAGATTATCTAATTCTTTAGATTTTAATGCTAAAGCATCTTGTTTTTCTTTTTCCTTTGCCTTTAAATTAGCATTATTTAATTCATTAGTATTTTTTAGTTGATTTTCTAGCTCTTGAATTCTTAAATTTAATTTAGATTCTATTTGTTCTTTTTCAAGCTTAGCTTCTGCTTTTAGAGTTTTTTCAAACTCATTTAATTTAGCTTTATAGGATTTATCCTTTGCTTCTTCTATTAGTGACTCAATTGTTGTAGTGTCAACTGTAGCTAAATCAGTTAAATCAATATAATCTCCCTTTGTTGCATCTTCATTTAATACTAATGTATTTTTATCTTTAATAAAAACTTCAATCTTTTTCATAATTGCTCCTAAAAATCGTAATCATTTATTTCTTCAAATTAATATTCTTTTTTTTAAAAATTTACCATATTTATAGATTCCACTCTAGAGTATAAGAATCAAAATTGATTAAACTATAATTTATTATATTTAGTGGAATTTCCTTTGGCTTTTTCAACAGGATATTTCTTTTCTGTTTTATCCATTTTATTATTTACTATTTCAATTAGATCTACATTTAAAACCTGTGTTAATTGAATACAGTAATTTAATACGTCTGCAAGTTCTTCTTTAACTGCATCAATATCATATTTAGTATCATTCCACTGAAAACATTCTAGCAATTCTCCTGCTTCTATGGAGATGGATTTTGCTAAATTTGAAGGTGTATGAAATTGATCCCAATCTCTATCCTTATTAAATTTATCTATTCTTTCTAATAATAATTCTAATTTATTCATTATTATCTCCTAGTAATAATTTATTATTTAATAAAATGTTATTAAATATAAATTTATATTAACATATAAATTCTATATTTTCTCAAATAATTGCCAAAGATACCTAATGGTATCCCGAAGTCTAGATTGAATCTATTCTTCTTTTTGAAATATCAAAATACTCTTTATTTTTTTCTATACCTATATATTTTCGATTTAATTTCTTTGCAACAAAACAAGTAGTTCCAGAACCACTAAATGGATCTAAAACTATGTCACCTTCATTTGAACAAGCTTTAATTATTCTTTCAAGTAATGCTTCAGGTTTTTGTGTAGGATGATATCCAAACTTCTTTTCAGAAATCCCGACAGCTGGAATAGTCCATACATCTTGCATTTCCTCACCCTCAACAGCAAACATATCTTTATAGTTAAAGGTATGCTTACCATCTTTTTTTGCCCAAATAATAAGCTCATATGAAAATTTAAACTTATTCTTATAAATTAGTGGTGGTGGATCACTTTTATGCCAAACAATAATGTTAATGATTTTAAATCCTATTTCATCTAAATAGTTTTTAACATCAAATATGTTATGGACAGTCCCACTAATCCAAATACTACCTCCATATTTAAGTACTCTAAATGATTGTTGCAACCATTCTTTTGTAAACTGTAGATGATTATCATATTTTGATTTATCATCCCAATCTCCTTTATTAACAGATACAATTTTTCCACTATGAATACTCTTACCTCCATTAGATAAGAAATATGGTGGGTCTGCAAAGATTAAATCAATAGAATTAGGTTTAAGAGTTTTTAATATTTCTATACAATCTGCATTGTATAGCAATTATTTGCACCTTCTTTCTTAGATATATTTTAGCATTTTCCTACACAAAAATAAAGAGGATGATAAATCATCCTCACGCTACTCTTGTATTAATGCAATAATCCATTCAATCCAACTAATAATTGTACTAGCTCTACGTTTATATGTTTCTTCTGAATCGATATGATATAAATTGCACTTTTTCATTTCTTCAACAACTTGCTTTTTACTTAATAACTCACCAGTCGCAAATCTCTCATTAAGAGCCCAATTGAATATTTTATGTGATAAAATCAATTCAACATATTTCAACTGTCTTTTCTTATAGTCTAATTTTAAAATGTTTTTCCCAATTTGAGATAGAGAAACATGTCCTCTTTCATTCTCAAATAACCCGAGATATCTTCCTGCATTAGTATAATAGTCGGTTTGTCTTCCTGTAAATGAGTATTCAACAGTAATATCTTGTTTTTCTTTATCGCCACTAGAAAAATATTCACACATGTTTATTACTCTATTAAAACTATCTGCTTGTGGAAACGGAACCTCAGGTTCATCAACAATCTTCAAAGAATTTAAAATATCTAAAATGTCTTGAGTAGTGATTGTCAAATCTTCTAAAGTATAATTCTTTTGTTTAACTAATTTAATGCTGTTATAATTTTGTTCATCTTCAAAGACATATTCAAAAAAATGAAAAACACTGTTACTGTACACAAAATAAACAAGCTTTATATCTTTAGCTACCCTATTCTTCCACACTCTAAATGGATAATATAATTGACGAATTAAAAAATTATCAGCTAATGTTTGCTTAGCTTCAACAATTGTAAGATATTTACGTCCTTCATAAGCTCCATCTATCTCAATCATTGAATTTTTCACATCAATTGTATCTAATTTTTTTGTTAGTACATTTTCAATGTTAAACGAAAATACCTTCGAACTCATTTTTCCACTAACTGTTGGAAATATTTCGTTATCACCAATAAAATCTGCAATCATTCCTGTTAAATATGAGCAATTTAAAGCAATAGCTTCACTTGTAATTGAATCAGCTGTTATACTTTCAATATATCCAGGCAAAGGAAAAGAATCTACCTCAAAAGTAGTTTCCTTTAATTCTGAGAACATCTCATTATTTGAAATCCTATATTCGCTTCTTGATATAGGCATAATTGATAATTTTGCTTCTTTAAAAATAATTGGCAAATCTTCGTTGTGATCAAATTTAGTCATTAGTCGTGGCTCTCTAAATTCTCTTATTTGATCAGCTGTTATTATATAATATCCATCTTTTTCGATTGCTTCATGAATATTATATTTGTTAAAAAGTTTTTGCCAAGCACCATCTAATTTTGTTGTCATTAATAATTCCTAATTAAAACTTCATCAACTTCGCCACGTTTATTTCCATTTGAGTTGATGCTTCTCTTAGCTTTAACAATATCGATTGTTATTTTACTCTTAAATTCTTTTGATTTATATAAATCTATAATGAATTTTGTAGCCGAATTTGATAAAAGGAATTTTACTCCTCTTTTGTCTAATTCAACACACAAATCTCTTAGTCTAATTTGCTCTTCGCGACCAAAACCTCCAGCATTGTATCCTGTGAAACTTGCTGTATCTGATACAGGATCATAAGGTGGGTCAAAATACACAAAATCACCTTTTTGTGCTTCTTGACATGCAATAGCAAAATCTCCATTCAAAATAGTTATCTCATTATCATTAAAATATTTACTAACAGCTCTAATGACTGGTTCATTCACAATATTTGGATTCTTATAATTACCAAATGGTGTATTGAAATGTCCAGAACTATTAACTCTAAATAATCCATTAAAGCATGTCTTATTTAAATAAATTAATCTTGATGCAACCTCAACATCTGATTTTAAATTAAATGTTTCTGGATACAAATCTTCATTTCTAATTTCATAGAAATAATCAGATGTATTTTCATGTAACGATAAACTGGCAATAAGTTCATCACTGTTATCTTTTATAACCTTATAAGTTTTGATCAGCGAATCATTCAAATCATTAATTACTGCTTTTTTTGGTTGTAAAGCAAATAAAACAGCTCCTCCACCAAAAAATGGTTCATAATATGTTTTAAAAGTTTTAGGGATACGAGATTTGATTTCATCAATTAATTGTCTTTTTCCACCAACCCATTTAACAACAGGCATCACTAATTTGTTTTTAGCCATGATATCGCTCCCTTCATTTAGACTGCACTTCATTATATCACATTCATAACATCATCTACAACTATTTTTAGGTGAAACACCATCATTCATTAATTTAGAAATAGTTTGATATATAATTGTTGTTTTACCTGTTCTTCTTGCGCCACTTAATAAAACAGTTCTTCTTATATTATAATTATTAAAAATTTTATTTGCTTCATAATAAGCAATTCTTTTCATTTTCTTATCAAATTCTTTTTGAACAACTCCTGTACGCCACCAAGAATTATATGAATATAACAAACTAATAATATTTTCTTCTGTAAATAATGCCATAATATCGACTCCACACATATTGCACTATAAAAATCAAAAAATATCAATATTTTTATAAAAAGATTAATATTATACTATCAATCTTTTGCATTTAAAATTATAAATTGCTTAAAAAAGAGAAATATTTAAAATAATCTATTATGATATCCAACTATAAACTAAAGTGATGTATTCTAGCAATTTTCCTGCTTCTATGGAGATGAATTTTGCTAAATTTAAAGGTGTGAAATTGATCCCAATCTCTATCATTATTAAATTTATCTATTCTTTCTAATAATAATTCTAATTTATTCATTATAAATTTTTTCCTTATCAATAAAAATCTTAAAAAATTAATCATTTTTATAATATTTCTTCTCAACTAATCTTTCATTTAATATTAAATTTTGTTAAATAAAAACTAATTATTATAGTTTAATTTTTTTCATAAATTATTTTGTATATATTTTAACATATTGAAAAAAACTATAATAAACATAAGAAAATTTATGGATTTTCGTAATTTTTTAGAAAAATATGTTTTTTTGTGAAAATATTAAATTTATATGTTTATAAATAAATAGACATGTTTTGAAAATATGTTTGAATGTTGACATCTATATTTTTTAAAGATATAATAATTGAAACAAAACACTATTTAATTTTATATTAAGGAGGTAAATATGCCTGAATTTAAAAATAATAAAAAGGCATTTGACTCACAAGTGAAAATATATAATGGTAATCAGCAGCTGACATATATAATGTAAATTAATGATAAAAGTATAGTTTTTTTCTATACTTTTTTCTCTTTTTATGGTATAATTAAGTATAGAATAGTGGTGATTATTTATGTATAAAAGATCTGATTT
>CAMEJG010000035.1 GCA_945919465.1 uncultured Anaeroplasma sp.
ATATTATCCTTAAATAATTTGATAATTATGCCCTGAAATAAAGTGCTGTTCTATAGTACAATTGTTGAGCATAAGAGCAAAGTATCATTTGTTAGAGGACAAATTGGTAAGAAAGGTAAAAAAAGGGTGATTAAATGCCAAAAGAAAGAAAACGTGGAGAAAAAGAAGCAAAAGATATTTTAGAAAAAATTGGCTTTAGATTTGATTCTGAGTATTCTGATTTAGGCAAACAAAGTATGCCAGATTTAAAATTAGATGATGGAAATTATATTGAAGTAACGCATACTAAACATTTACCTAATAATGAGTGTTTTTACATGTCACCTTCTAATGAGAAATATTTTAGAGAGAATAGAGAAATATTTAAAGGTTGTGAAGTTCATCCATATAATAGAAACACCTATAATAATTTAAAAAATAGAATAAAAAATTCGAGTATTAACAGATTGATAATAATTCCAAGTGACTTTTTTGAATCTAAAGATATTTTCAAGATTTATAATTTGGGATCTAATATTAAAAAACAAATTAGTCAAATTTCAAGTGACGACAGGCGTATTTATAATGATGATATAGATGATTTTGAGTTATTATTAGATAGATATTGTGCATTTATATTTGATGGTGGTCAACACGACATTTATAGTGCAGAAACTATAATTAAAGCTTTAAGTAAAAAAAGAGATAAAAAGAAAAAGTATGATGTTATTGGTGGGACAATAAATTGTTTTATATGGGTGTTTGATTCTGAATATAGAATAATAGATAATTATTATAAAGAAAAAGAATATAATTCTGCATATAATAGTTTTGTTGAAGCACTATTTCTTCTAGATTTTGATAATATTTATATAGGAAAATATAATTTTAATGAGCAAAAATATGAAATGGCTGAATTGTATCATTTTAATATGAGTGATAAATCATTGCAAAAGGTGTTAACTAGTAATTAAACATATTTCTCATTTAAACCTGTTTTATGCAGGTTTTTTTTTTTTTTATAAAAAAGTTGAATAATTTAACAAAAAAACATAAATTAATATATCATAATTGTGCAAGTTTGAGAAAAATGCTATAATTTAAGTGATGTTTATTTTGATTATAGAATATTAATTCTATAGCAGTTTAAGGTTTAGGTGATTCATAATGAGTATTTTCTCAAAAAATGATTCAATTGAATATAAAAAATTAGATGATTATGCTCATTTTATTGATGAATTATTATCTTTAGATGAATATATTTCTAGAAAGAATTATTTTAATAGAAAAGATGAATTATCTAAAATCATTGATGAATTTAAATTGATGGATGAAAAAGGTGTATTAGTTAATTGGTGTAAAAATAATAAAACCGATTATAAGAAGTTAAATATACTTATTAAATCATATAACGATACAGATAAATTAATAAAAAAGCATAATGAAGACTATGTTAATAATCATTTAAAATCAGATAAACAATATTTAGATGATGTATTAAAGAAAGATGATCCTAATATTAAACTAGACGAAGAACAAAGAAGAGTTGTTTTATCTGATGAGGATTATACATTAGTTATAGCTGGAGCTGGTGCTGGAAAAACAACTACAATTGAAGCTAAGGTAAAATATTTAGTTGATGTTAAAAATATCAATCCTGATAGAGTTTTAATTGTTTCATTTACTAGAAAAGCAACTCAAGAATTAAAAGAAAGATTTGCACGTCTTGAATTGCCAGTTAATATTGCAACATTTCATTCTATTGGTAATACAATCATTAAAGAAAATGATGGAGTTAAACATAGAATTGTTGAAACTGGATTTATGTATAGAACAATAGAAGAATATTTAATTAATAAGCTTGATGATGAATACTTTATTAAAAAGATATTATTATTCTTTGCTTCATATTTAAATATGCCTTTTGATGTTGATAATACTACATTATTATTTAAAACATTATCAGCTAATGATGTAACTACATTAAAATCAGATTTAACACAAATGTTAGATGAATATCATAAGCAACAAACTCAAAATAAGATAACTATTAGAGATGAAAGAGTAAGAAGCATTGATGAGTGTAGAATTGCTAATTTCTTATTCATTAAAGGAATAGATTATGTTTATGAGCCAGTATATCAACATGGATTTGTAGATACAACTAAGCCATATTGCCCAGATTTTTTAATTAAATATAATGGCCAAGAAATTTATCTTGAGCATTTTGGTATATCTGAAGATGGTAAAAACAATAGATTCTCTAAACAAGAATTAGAAGAATATAAGAGACATATTAATGATAAAGTTAAATTACATAGAGCTCATGGTACAAAGCTTATTTATACATTCTCTAAATATAATGATGGAAGGGATTTAATTGTTCATTTAGAGGAAGAATTAAATAAAGCTGGTATTCAATTAACTACAAAGAGCAATCTTGAAATCTATAAAGAATTAGCTAAAAAAGCAGAGGATAAATATTTCTCTAAATTTATTATGCTAGTATGTAACTTTATTAATAGATTTAAAGTATGTAATTATGATTTCAATACTAAATTTGATGAATGGCAATTTTCTATTAAAAATGAAAGAACTAAATTATTCTTAGAAATTGCTAAAAGATGCTTCCATGTTTATGAAACTAGAAGAATGGAAGCATCAGGTATTGATTTTGAAGATATGATTAATAATGCAGTAAATATCTTAGATAAAAGAATTGATGAACATGATATGCTTCCATATGATTATATTTTGGTAGATGAATATCAAGATATTTCGCTTCAAAGATTTGATTTATGTGAGAAGTTATCTAAAGCGAGTGAAGCTAAGATAATAGCTGTAGGTGATGACTGGCAATCAATCTTTAGATTTAGTGGTGCTCAAATTGATTTATTCACTAAATTTGAAGAGAAAATGGGATATGCTAATGTATTAAAAATCACTAAAACTTATCGTAATTCACAAGAATTAATTGATATTGCTGGTGGATTTGTAATGGAAAACCAGAAGCAAATCAAAAAAGATCTAAAATCAAACAAATCAATTAAAGACCCAGTAATATTAATGAGTTATGATGATTCATATGATAAAGAAGATAAAGCCCATGGTCCATTCTATAAATTAGGTGAAGCTATTGAAAAATCACTTGATGATATAGTAGCTAAAAATGGTGAAGATAAGACAGTATTATTAATTGGTAGATATAATTTTGATGGAAAGAATCTAGGTAAACTTGAAGATTTCTTCTCGTGGGAAAATGGTAAAGTAATATCTAAAAAATATCCTAAATTGGATATTTCATTTATGACAGCTCATGCTTCAAAAGGTTTAGGTAGAGATAATGTAATTATCATTAATGGTAAGGATGATGTATTAGGATTCCCATCTAAAATTGAAGATGATCCTGTAATGAAATTAGTATTAAAAGAAGATGAAAATATAGATTTCGAAGAGGAAAGAAGATTATTTTATGTTGCCTTAACAAGAACAAAGAATAGAGTTTATATAATAACTCCTCAAAATCACCCATCTAAATTCATTACAGAAATAAAAGATAAATTTACTAATGTAATATTACGTGGAGTAGAATTAAATCCACAATACTATATAGACTTTAAATATAAATGTCCTATTTGTGGATATCCTTTACAAAAGAGAACATCTAATTTTAAATTCTTTGAAGCAACAAAAAAATTATGGATTTGTTCAAATGATCCAGAAGTGTGTGGGTTCTTAACAAATGATTTAAACGGTAATAAGGATAAATTATCAATATCTAAATGCCCAGAATGTCATGATGGATATTTAATTGTAAAACCAATTAAAAATAAGGACTTTATAAATAAAGGAGATAGAATGCTAGGGTGTACTAATTATAAAAAGGATGGTACTGGCTGCAATTTCTCTATGTATAGTAATAACTACACTCAAGATAAATCTAAGATAGTAGTTATGGAAAATGGTAGAGTGTTAAAGAGTAGTATTAAATCTGAAGTAAATAAAATGCTTGAAAATTTATCTAATATATACTCAAAATACCAAACATTTAAATTCTCATATAAGAGTTTAACTAATTTCTTAAAAGGTGAAGAAGATAAAGTTATTTTAGGATTTAAGCTTAATGAAGAAATAGGTTATGGAATGTTTAAAGATAAAGAATCTTATTTCATTCCTAAAGTAATATCTATTCTTATGGATTTAAATGTATTAAATAGATTTAAAAATGAAAAAGGATATGAAAATATCAATTTAAATCAAAACACATTAGCTGATAGTCAGGTTTTGATTTTAGAACAACAATTTTATTAAAATACGCGAGTGTAAAAAAAATTGTGATTTTTATGTTTATGATTATATAAATTCTTATGCTGTATCAAAGGAAGAAAGATTATCATTAATAAATCAATTAATAGAAGGAATCTACTTGTTATTCCGTAAGTTGAAAAGAAGAAACTTGATAAAAAATTATTAAAATATATAAATCATAGCGAAAAAAAATAAAGAGAATGCTGGCTATAAATGTAGAATCAGGAAGTATTGGTATTCGGCATCATCTGTTTGGGTACCAGATGCTTTTTTCGCGAGAAGAAATGGTGAATATCCTAAACTTCTAATTAATAATTGTAATGCTGTTTCTATAGATATTCTTCATCGAGTTAAATTTAAAGATGGCGTAGATAAAATTGAAGTTGTTCTATCCTACTATAATAGTATTTTTTTTGCATTTGCTGAAATATGCGGAAGAAGCTATGGTGGGGGTGTTCTTGAAGTGCTACCAACTGAGGCATCTAATATTTATCTACCTGCAATAAAAAAAATGACAAAAGAAAAAATGATTATAATTCTTTCAAAAATAGATGAAATGATACGAAATAATTGTGAAATTGAAGATGTCTTAAATTATTCTGATCGTGAAATCTTAGTAAATGGATTAGGCCTTGAATATGATTATATTATGAGATTTAGAAAAATTTGGAAAACTCTCCAACAACGAAGATTGAATAGAGGCAAAATTTAAGTTATTTTAATTTAATACTTGCAATTATAATAAAAGCCACTCGTTTTTCGAGTGGCTGTATTGTTTATCTGGCGTTCCAGATGCGATTCGAACGCACGGCACCCCGCTTAGGAGGCGGGTCCTCTATCCTGCTGAGGTACTGGAACATATTATTACCCAAAGCGAGAGCTTATTATAACTCGGTTTGGGTATTTTTGTACTAATTTTTATTAAAATGGTGGGAAAAATGGTGGGACAACCATATTCCTAAAAATGTATGATTCAAAAAAGTGGCTTGAATACTAGTGTTTTTTGAATTTGTTATTCTCCAAGCCTAGACCTTAGGAGGACCACGTTATATCCATTTAACTAAGAGGACATTTATTGATTTTTTTATGGTTATTAGATTCACATTAGCTGCTTAAGAATTTGCTGCTGCAGTATGATCAATTATAATATTATCTTTTATTAAATATTGTTTTATATAGTTAAGCTAATCAATTTAATTTGAGATTTCTTAACGATATAATTATACATTAATTATTTGATTATGGTCAATATATAAATAATAATTATTACGTTTAATATAAATTATTATGCTTCATTAATTAGCAATTTTATATAAAATCAATAATTTTATATTATTATATTAGATTTTATTACTTATTTTATAAAACTATATGTATTTCAAAAAAATATTGATAATATTGACATTTTTTCACTTTTATGATTAACTATATGCAATATGAAAAATATATTAATAAAAGCTAGAACCTGTTTTTATAACATCAATTATCATGTTGTTTGGACAACAAATAATAGAAAAGAAGTACTTAATTCTAAAATAGAAGATAGAGTCAAAGAAATACTTCTAAAAATAGCAGAAGACAAAGATTTTCTCATTAACAAAATAGATATTAGAGAATGTAGTCAAATTGACCTATTTATTTCTGCTCATCCAAAAATATCTATTTCCTATATGGTCAAAATGATGAAAGGTATTTCTGGAAGAATAATAATGAAAGAATTTCCTGAAATAGATAATGAATTATGGAATCCTTCATATTATGTTGAAACTATTGGAAATATCTCAAATGAAGATATTAAGAATTATATTAAATGTCAAGAGAGAGGAGATAATTAATATTAAGTTTTTTAAACTTGACATTTAATCATATTGATGTATAAATAGGTAAAATAATACTAGCAAAAACAGTTATTGAAATTTATTTATATGAGGAGGGTAAGATATGGAAAATGAAGATTTAAATGAATTAATAGATACTTTTGATATAACTGAAGAAGAAATTTATGAATATGATAGTTTTGAAAATTATAAAACAGATATTGTAACAACAATAGCTTATTTACTTGGTATTAAGGATTGTATATTATATTCAGATACCTCAAGATTTAACAATGAGAAATTAGAAGAATTATTAAAAAATAATAATGCAAATATAATTAGACAATTATCTATATTAAGAAATGATTTATTAAGAAATGCAAAAGAAATAAAGCTTAGAAGATTAAATTTAATAGCTATGGATCAAATGCCTGATATTGTAACTTCTGAAGCAATTAAGTTTTTAAGAAATAATGAAATTGAAACTATGCATCCTAATCTTGATGTAAATGGACATTTAGCATATATTAATCAATATATTATGGAAAAAATAGAAAATGTTAAAGACTTAATTCCTTCTTGGGTTAAATGGGAATATGTAAAATCTATATTTACAATGCCTGCTTGTTATGCAGGATATAATGGTTCTATGATATCAAATAAAGATCAACAAAGGAAATTAACAACTCAAATTAATAAAGAAAGGAAAATAATATTTGATAATAAAACATTTTATCCTTGGGGAGTATATTTACATTGGAACCCGGAAAAAATGATGAAATACTATGGAAATATACTATTTAATGATGATAAGTTTTTAAAGGTATTATATGCATCATTTGGGGATTCATTTAGGGCAACTGGATATGTAGTTGATGCTACTGACGAGACAAAAGAAAGTATTTATGATTTTTTAGAAAATTCAATAAATATCGCAATTTTAGTAGACTGTGAAAATGTAGACCCTTATAGATTTGTTTCAGTTTTTAAAGGATTAGATGAAGAAAATATTTCTAAAATAAAAAAGATTATTTTATATGATGATGTGCATACTTCAAATGCATGGGATTATATTAATCAAATTATTAATTTGCCAATAGAACATAAAATAGTTGAAAGAGTATTAGAAAATAAATCATTAGTAGATATAGCTATGACTGCAGGAGCTTGTAAAGAATATTATCAAGAAAATACTGAATCTTTAATTTTAGCATCAAGTGATTCAGACTTTTGGGGATTAATTCAAAATTTGCCAATGGCTAGATATTATGTTTTAAATGAATCCGATAAAACATCAGATAAAATATTACTAGAATTAAATAATAAAAATATTAATTATTGTTTTATGGATTCATTTGCCCAATCTGAGGTACAAGGATTTAAGAATGCAGTGTTGTTAAATAATCTTAAAAGAAGAATAGATGAGTTTAATGATTCAGGTCTTTTTGAAATCATGGATCCAGATGAATTATTAGATACTATTTTTGATGAAGCATATATATATGGTTCATATACTCAAAAAGAAAAAGAGAAGGAAGCATTTTATAATAGATATCTAAAAAAAGGATTTAAAATAACTATTGAAGATGACGAAGGCAATAAAAAGTTTAAAATGGAACTGATTGGAAAATAAATATTCAAATAAGATGGCGTAATTGCCATCTTTTTATTTATTTTTTAGCTACAAGAATCATAAAAATATGAGTTTGTTGCAGTTGAATACACACAATATTCAGTGTATCGTATAGATATTTTTTATAAAATATTTTTTTGATAAAATTAAAAAAAATCAATAATTACAAGGATTTTATAGAACACGCAAATCAGTGTTTCATAATTGTGTAAAATATATCAAAAAAAATTGCTTTTTTCTATTGACATAGATATTTTTTTTGTTATAATAAAATGGCTGTCGTAAATTTGGACTAATATTGTCCATATTATATATTTAATGATAGTAAGGACAATTGTCTATAGATGAAAGGAGAAATTAATTTTATGCCAACTATTGAACAATTAGTACGTAATGGAAGAAAGGATAAAGTTTCTAAATCTAAATCTCCAAGTTTAGGTGTTGGTTTTAATAGCCTAGAAAAGAGACCTACTAAGCTTCCTTCACCACAAAAGCGTGGTGTTTGTACACGTGTTACTACAATGACACCAAAGAAGCCTAACTCAGCATTAAGAAAGTATGCCAGAGTTCGTTTAACTAATGGTATCGAAGTTACTGCTTACATCCCAGGTGTAGGTCATAGCTTACAAGAGCACAGTACAGTACTTATTCGTGGTGGCCGTGTTAAGGATTTACCAGGTGTTCGTTATCATATTATCCGTGGTGCATTAGATACTACTGGTGTTGCTAACAGAATGCAAGGTCGTTCTAAATATGGTGCTAAGAAGCCAAAAGCAAAGAAGTAAAATTTTGTTTAATCAATTTAAATAATTTAGAAAAAATTAATTTTAAAGGAGGAATCACTCATGCCTCGTAAGGGACATATCGCAAAAAGAGACGTGCTTCCAGATCCAATATATAATTCAAAGGTAGTTACAAGAACTATCAATGCAATTATGTTAGATGGTAAGAAGGGTACAGCACAAACAATTTTATACACAGCATTTGACCGTGTAAGAGAAGCAACTGGTCAAGAACCACTTGAGGTTTTCACTAAAGCTTTAGAAAACATCAGTCCAGTATTAGAAGTTAAGAGCCGTCGTATCGGTGGTCAAAACTATCAAGTACCAGTTGAAGTTAGACCTGAAAGAAAGCAAACATTAGCTTTAAGATGGTTAATTAAGTATGCACGTTTACGTAATGACAAGACTATGGATGAAAAGTTAGCTAAGGAAATCTTAGATGCAGCTAATGGTCTTGGTGGTGCATGCAAGAAACGTGAAGAAGTTCACAAGATGGCTGAAGCTAATAAGGCTTTTGCTCATTACCGTTGGTAATTTTAATTTTAGGAGAGAAAAAATATTATGCCTAGAGAATATACACTAGAAAAAACTCGTAATATTGGTATCATGGCTCACATTGATGCTGGTAAAACAACAACTACTGAGCGTATTCTATTCCACACAAAGAAAATTCATAAAATTGGTGAAACACATGATGGTGCTTCACAAATGGACTGGATGGAGCAAGAGAAGGAAAGAGGTATTACAATTACTTCTGCAGCTACAACTGCTCACTGGAAAGGATACCGTTTAAATATTATCGATACTCCAGGTCACGTTGACTTTACTGTTGAGGTTTCTCGTTCTCTTCGTGTTCTAGATGGTGCTGTTACAGTACTTGATGGACAAGCTGGTGTTGAGCCTCAAACTGAAACTGTATGGCGTCAAGCTACAGATTATAATGTTCCACGTATCGTATTCGTTAACAAAATGGATAAGATTGGTGCTGATTTCGAATATTCAGTAGGTACAATTCATGATCGTTTAGGTGCTACTGCTGCTGCAGTACAATGGCCTATTGGTGCTGAAGATCAATTTAAGGGCTCAGTTGACCTTATTGAAATGAAAGCATATGTTTATGATGGTGGTGCTGAGGAAAACTATAAGGTAGAGGAAATCCCTGCTGATTTAGTTGATATTTGTAATGAAAAGAGAGAATTATTATTAGATACTATCTCTCAATTTGATGATGAATTAGCTATGTTATATCTTGAAGGAGAAGAAATTCCTCAAGATATGATTAAGAAGGTAATTCGTAAGGCTACTCTAGCAGTAGAATTCTTCCCTGTTCTTTGTGGTTCTGCATTTAAGAATATGGGTGTTAAGAGAGTGCTAGACTATGTAATTGATTTCTTACCAGCTCCAACTGATGTTGCAGCTATTAAGGGTGAGAACGCTGATGGTGTTGAAGAAGAAGTTCATGCTACTGATGATGGTAAGTTTGCTGCTTTAGCATTTAAGGTTATGACTGACCCATTCGTAGGTAAGCTTACATTCTTCCGTGTATACCAAGGTACAATTACTTCTGGTTCTTATGTTTTAAATACTACTAAGGGCGTTAAAGAGCGTTTAGGACGTATCATGCAAATGCATGCAAATCACCGTGAAGAAATTAAAGAAGTATATGCTGGTGATATTGCTGCTGCAATCGGATTTAAGAATACTACAACAGGTGATACAATTTGTTCTGAGGATAGTGATATTATCCTTGAAAAGATGGTGTTCCCAGAGCCAGTTATCTCTGTTGCTGTAGAACCAAAGACTAAGGCTGACCAAGATAAGATGAACACAGCTTTAAATAAGCTTGCTGAAGAAGACCCAACTTTCCGTAGATATACAAATAAGGAAACTGGTGAAACTATTATCTCTGGTATGGGTGAATTACACCTAGACATCATCGTTGACCGTATGAGAAGAGAATTCAACGTTGAAGCTAACGTTGGTGCTCCTCAAGTTTCTTACCGTGAAACAATTACTCAAGTTGGTGAGTGTGAAGGTAAGTTCGTACGTCAATCTGGTGGTCATGGTCAATACGGTCATGTTTGGATTCGTTTCGCACCAAACCCAGAAAAGGGCTATGAATTTGTTGATTCAGTAGTAGGTGGTACAGTTCCAAGAGAATTCATTCCATCTGTTGATAAGGGATTACAAGCTGCTTTACCACTAGGTATTTTAGCTGGTTATCCATTAATTGATATTAAATGTGAACTATATGATGGTTCTTACCATGATGTAGACTCATCAGATGCAGCATTCCAGGTTGCAGCTTCATTAGCTGTTAAGGCTATGAAGGATAAGTGTAAGCCTGTTATTCTTGAGCCAATTATGGAGGTTGATGTAACAGTACCAGAGGATTATGTTGGTAATGTTATTGGTGACTTAACAAGTCGTCGTGGCCGTCTTGATTCTCAAGAAAAGCGTGGTAATGGTATGAAGATTCGTGCTTATGTTCCATTAGCTGAAATGTTTGGATATGCTACAGCTCTTCGTTCTAATACTCAAGGACGTGGTAATTTCGTAATGCAAATGCATCATTATGAGGCTTGTCCAAAGAACGTTCAAGAAGAAATTATTAAGAAAAGAGCTTAATTTTGTTCAAAGGTGTTAGTACTAGTGGTTATTATTAATCACTAGTGCCGACTTATGTAAAATAGTAAGTGCTTATTTATTATTTTATACTTGAAAACCTGTTCCAATTAGGGTAAAATTATAATTGGTAAAAAAATTAGAAAATTTTATTAGGAGGACCATTTAAAATGGCAAAGGAAAAATTTAACCGTACTAAACCACATGTTAACATTGGTACAATCGGACACGTTGACCATGGTAAAACTACTTTAACTGCTGCTATTACTACTATCCTTGCAAAGAAGGGTTTAGCACAAGCTAAAGCATATGACCAAATCGATGCTGCTCCAGAAGAAAAAGAGCGTGGTATTACAATTAATACTGCACACGTTGAATATGAAACTGCAAAACGTCACTATGCACACGTAGACTGTCCAGGTCATGCTGACTACGTTAAGAACATGATTACTGGTGCTGCTCAAATGGATGGTGGTATCCTAGTTATCGCTGCAACAGATGGACCTATGGCTCAAACTCGTGAGCACATCTTACTTGCTCGTCAAGTTGGTGTTCCTCGTCTAGTTGTATTCTTAAATAAGTGCGACATGGTTGATGATGAAGAATTAATTGACTTAGTTGAAATGGAAACTCGTGAATTATTAAGCGAATATGACTTCCCAGGTGATGATATTCCTGTAATTCGTGGTTCTGCTTTAGGTGCTCTTCAAGGAGATCCAAAATGGGTTGCTAAGATTGAAGAATTAATGGATATCGTTGATGATTATATCCCTACTCCAGTTCGTGATAATGATAAGCCATTCTTAATGCCAATTGAGGATGTATTCACTATTACAGGACGTGGTACAGTAGTTACAGGACGTGTTGAGCGTGGTTCTGTAAAAGTTGGTGATCCAGTAGAAATTATTGGTATAAAGGAAACTCAAACTTCAGTTGTTACTGGTGTTGAAATGTTCCGTAAGCTTCTTGATTATGCTGAAGCTGGTGACAATATCGGTGTATTACTTCGTGGTATTAACCGTGATCAAGTACAACGTGGTCAAGTATTAGCTAAACCAAAGAGCGTTACACCTCATCACAAGTTTACTGCACAAGTATACGTATTATCAAAGGACGAGGGTGGTCGTCATACTCCATTCTTCTCTAATTATCGTCCTCAATTCTATTTCCGTACAACTGACGTTACAGGTGTTATTACTTTAGCTGAAGGTACAGAAATGGTAATGCCTGGTGATAATACTGTTATGACAGTAGAATTAATTCACCCAATTGCTATGGAGCAAGGTACTAAGTTCTCAATCCGTGAAGGTGGTAGAACAGTTGGTGCTGGTTCTGTAGTTGATATCATTGAGTAATTAATAATTTAGATGAATTACACACAGCTTAGGCTGTGTGTTTTTTTTATGTTTGTAGTGAAAATTAATGATATAAAAAAAGCGAAGAAATTAATCTTCGCTAATTTTTTGATTACTTTTTTAAAGAATCACGGATTTCTTCTAGTAATACAACAACTGGATCTGGAGTAGGCTCTGGTTTAGGCTCAAGTGCCTTTTTAGCTTCCTCTTCTTTAATTCTTGCTTGTTCAGCTACATAAGCAGCTTCCTTATTATTAAGCTTAATACCCTTAGATTGTTTAAATTCAATCTTCTTTTCAAGATTCTTTGCATTTTCAGCAGAATCCTTGATATTATTGAATGCTTTAATAATTAGGAATAAAACAAATGCTATTAATAAGAAATTAATGATTGCACTAATAAATGCACCCCAGTCAATATAGATTGAGTTTGCAAGATCTAAAATCTCAACTCCCTCTTCAACCTTCATAACAGGAACTAAAACTGTATACATTTTTGATAATGCATCCTTATTTCCTCCAAAGCAGTAATATAAAACCATATTAATAATTGGCTTTAAAATACCGTTTGATAAAGCTGTAACAATTGCAGTAAATGCAGCACCAATGATGGTACCTACTGCCATATCCATTACATTACCACGAGAAATAAATTTCTTAAATTCAGAAAAAAACTTTTTCATTTTATTTTATCTCCTTTAGTAACTTAATTATATTATATCAAATTTATATTTTCAATATAAAACATAAATTTTGAAAAAAATTGGCGAATAATAAAAATTGAATATCTATTAATTTTGTATTATAATCAATCTATATTCAAAAAAGGAGTTGAGTTCTATGATAGATACTCATAGTCATTTATTTGAAGAGGATTTTAAAGATGATTTAGAAGACTGTATAGCTAGAGCTATAGCTAACAATGTTAAAAAGATAATCTTAGTAGGCTTTTCTTTAGAAACTAATCAACTAGTATTAGAGACATCTAATAAATACAATATATTTTATCCTACTTATGGGCTTCATCCTAGTGAGGCTACTAAAAATTATTATAATGATTTCCTTAAATTCAAAGAATTTATTAATGACAAAAGACTATATGCAATAGGAGAATGCGGTTTAGATTATCATTATGGAATTGATAATAAAGAAGAACAAAAACAATTATTCATTCTTCAGTGTAATTTGGCAATAGAATTAAATCTTCCAATAATTGTTCATTCTAGAGATGCTGATTTAGATACTTATAATATAATAAAATCTTTTAATGGAAAATTAAAAGGAGTTATGCATTGTTATAGTGGATCCTTAGAAATGGCAAATGAATATATAAAACTTGGCTTTTATATTTCTTTAGGAGGCCCTGTGACCTTTAAAAATGCAAGAGTACCTAAGCTTGTAGCTAAAAATATACCTATAGATAGATTATTAATTGAAACAGATTGTCCATTTTTAGCCCCTACACCATTTAGAGGAAAAAGAAATGAATCTAGCTATATAAAATATATATGTGAAGAAATCGCAAACCTTAGAGAATGTACTTTATTAGATATTGATAATGCTACTTCTCAAAATGCAATAAATTTATTTGGATTGGAGTGATTACAATGAAATTTAAAAATATAATATTAATTTTATTGTTTATTTTTTCTCTTTCATCTTGTGGCAAAGAAGATCCTAATTTTATTATTCATGATATAACCAATAAAGTGACAAAAATAGAAGAAGAAGTAGAAGTTTCTCAAATTACAAGCTCAATAACAGAAGTATATAACAAAGTATCTAAAGGCTGTATTGGAATATATTGTAAAAATGAAACTACCTATTCAACTGGTTCAGGAGTAGTATTTAAAGAGGATAATGGACTATATTATGCAGTAACTAATGAGCATGTAGTAGATGAAGCAGTATTAGTCAAGGCCTATTTTGATAATGGAATTTATGTTGATGCAACAATAATTGGAAAAGATTCTAAAAATGATATTGCAGTAATTTCTTTTTCATTAGATTCCTTTCCTTCATTAAAAGAATCTATTTATATTAATCAAATAAATTCTAATATTTTATTATCAATAGGACAAACTGCTCTAGCAATAGGATGTCCATTAGATTTAGTAGAGCATTACAATAATCTTACCTCAGGAATTATATCAAATATTTCGAGTTTAAATATTTCAATAGATACTCCAGTCAATTCAGGAAATTCAGGTGGAGGGTTATTCAACCTCAAGGGTGAATTAATCGGATTAGTTTATAAAAAGGATACCTATTCAACAGGTACAACACAGGTACCGGTTGATTGTATGGGCTATGCTATTCCATTAGAAATAGTAAATAAAGCAATTAATGATATATTAACTTTAAAAAGAGATATTACAAGACCTTTAATAGGTATTTCTGTAACGACAGTAAATACATTATTACAAAATACTAATTATGAAAAATATAGTCAATATCTTCCTACAATAGAAAATAAATATAATTATATAATTATTACAGGTGTAACAGAGGATAGTGTTGCAGATACAATAGGACTAAAACCCTCTGATATTGTTTTAGAAATAGGTGGTAATCCTGTTAATAATTTAGATGATATTTCATATAAATTGAATCTAATGCTTTTGAGTGATTCTACAACAATAAAAATCTATAGAAAATCTATTGATAATACAATCACCTTCCTTTTAAAATTTATCTAGTATAAATGCCTTAACAAAAATCAGCTTATAGTCATACTCTATATTGAGGTGATAATATGGCAGTTTGCTGCAATACAACTAATACAGATAAAGGCACTCAATCTGGTAGTTTTGCCTTCATTTTAGTTTTATTCATTTTAATTGTTCTAGTAGGAGCTGCATGGGTTTACTAGATACTAAGCTATCCATAAAATTGGATAGTTTTTTTATATTTTAAATTTATATTACATTATAATAAAATCTTTTATATGATAACGTTATATGATATTTTGATATAATATTATTTATTTAAAATATTAAAACATTTAATAAATATTTCCTTATTATTATTTCTAGCTAAACTACTATCAATTTCTCCTCCATCAATATTTCCACTCCAAATACTAATCAAATATTCATCATTAAATCCAATAATATAAGAATCATATAAGGTAGAACCACTTTTACCATATAGCTTACACTTAACAAATTTTGATATATCTCCTAAGGTAGAATATTTAATATTTATATCAAAAGGATATTGTAAATAATTTTTAATTTTATTACAAATATTTTTATCTAATAATATTTCTTTATTAACTTTATAAATATTATCATTATTATCTATTGATATTCTATTTATAAATCTAGTATGCATATATATTCCATCATTAAAAAATTGAGTATAGATATTATTTAATTGATATAAAGACATTCCAACACTTCCTAAAGCTAAGGATGGATATGGATTTGACTTTATATTATATTTTTTTAAATGATTTGATAAAGTATTCATTCCTAAATTTAAATGAGTTAAAACGGCATAAGGATTATCAGATACTGCAATTGCTATTTTTAAATCAATAGGACCATAATATCTATTATTGTTATTTTCTATTGTTAATGTAGTATTATCATATTTGATACTAAGTAATTTACTATTATATTTAATATTTTCCATTCCACATTTTATAGCTTCATAATATAATAAGGGTTTTATTGTAGAACCTATATCTCTTTTTCCATTCATACAAATAGAAAATGATGAATTATAATAATTGTTATTACCAATACAATTTATAATATATCCATCTTTATTAGTAATAATCATTGAATAATTTTGATTACTTGATATAGCCTCTAATCTTCTATCATAATTAGTATAAATATTAATAATATTGTTATCTTTATTATTTATTTTAGTATTATTAAATTCTTTAATTACTTGATCTAGATAAAATAATCTTGAGCTTGGAATATAGCTTTTGTTAAAGTTTAGATTAATATGATCTTTCATTTTATTATAATTATCTAAGGTTATTAGATTATTATTATATAATTTTTCTAATATTTGATTTTTTTTAGATATCCATTTATTTATATTTTCTGAATAAATTGAAGGAGAATTCCATAAGGCAATAAATGATATTAATTCATCATCACTTAAGTCATTATATTCCTTATTAAAATAATAAATAGATGCATTATTTAATCCATAAATATTATTACCAAAATAAATACTAGATAAATATTCACTTAATATTTCATCCTTTGTCATTATTTTTTCGATATTATAAGCTAATATCATTTCATTAGCTTTTCTTTTTATGCTTTTAGTATTATTTAAATAAATATTTTTTATCATTTGCTGAGTAATAGTAGAACCACCCTCAATTTTATTATTAAATATATTATTAAAAATTGCTCTAAAGGTACTTTTAAAATTAACTCCCTTATGATCATAAAAGTTTCTATCCTCTATTTCTAAAATATAAGATATTTGCCTAGTATTAATTTTATTGATATCTATTTTATTTGAATATTTATTATTAATCGAATAAGCTAATTCATTATTATCAGAATCATAAATAATAATTCTATTATTAAAATTAATTTCTTCTTTAAATGATAATAAAATAATAACTATTATTAATATAATAAATATTTTTTTCTTCATAATAACACCATTGTTATTATTTGTAATATTTTAGATATTATTAGTTAGTTTATGTTTACTGTTTTATTTAAAATTAGTTATCTATTCAATTGAATTATTATTTTCATAGTGATATAATTTATTTCACGAAGGTGTTATATTATGGTTAATTTATTAAGAAAATTATTTATAAAAAATTATGATGATATTAATAATTCTAAGGTTAGAGAAAAGCATGGATTATTAGCTTCTATAGTAGGTGCTATTTCTAATTTATTTTTATTTACTGTCAAGCTATTAGCTGGTATATTTTCAAATAGTATTTCAATTTTAGCAGATTCAATTAATAATCTTTCAGATATGTCATCTAATATTGCTTCTTGTGTAGGCTTTAAGATGGCATCACGACCTGCAGATAAGGAACATCCCTTTGGTCATGAAAGAATTGAATATATAATTGGATTAATTATATCAATTGTTATTGTTTTTGTTGGTGGAAGCCTATTTGTGTCTTCTATAGAAAAGATTATTAATAATCCTCAAGAAGAAACTAATCAGTTAATCAAATATATTTCTATTGGTATTTTAGCTACATCAATATTAGTTAAGCTTTGGATGGCATATTTTTATAATAAAATGGCAAAAATAATTCATTCTGTTGCGTTAGTTGCTACATCAAAAGATAGTAGAAATGATTGTATTTCTACTACAGCAATTTTAATTGGAACCATTGTAACTTTAATATGGCCAAATATTCCATTCTCATTAGATGGTGTATTAGGTACCTTAGTATCTATATTTATTCTTATCTCTGGTATATTTATGATTAAAGAGGCTACTAGCCCTTTAATTGGAGAAACTATAGAATATGATTTTGTTAAAGAAATAGTTGAATATATTTTAAGCTTTGATGGAGTTTATGGAGTTCATGATTTAATGTGTCATATGTATGGACCTACTAAATGCTTTATGACTATTCACGTTGAGGTTGATTCAAACGCTAATGTATTAGAAAGTCATGAGCTTATTGATAGTATAGAAAATGATGTAAAGAAAAAGTATGGAGTAGAGATAACTATTCATATGGATCCTGTTGTATTAAATGATCCTGAATTGACTACTATTAAGGAAAAATTAAAGATTATTATTAAAGAAATAGATAATGAATTATCATTTCATGATTTAAGAACTATTACAAAAAGCAATTCAAGAACTTTATTATTTGATGTAGTTGTACCTTATAAATTTAAATATAGCAATGAAGAAATTAAGAAAATGATTGAAGAAAAATTAGGTAATGAATGTAATTATAATTTAGTAATTGACTTTGATTATCAGTTTGTTAGTCATTAATAAAAGATGGGAAATTATTAATTTCCTGTTTTTTTTTACTAAAATATTAATAGACAATTTAATGTAAAAATGATAAAATAATCCTTGACTAGTTATGAGGTGGTTTATTTATGAATATGATTTTTAAAAGAAGATTACCAATTCCTAAGGAAATTAAAGAAATGTATCCTTTAGATGATAATCTTTTAGAAATAAAAAAGAAAAATGATGAAGAAATAAAAAATATTATTACTGGTAAAAGTAATAAGCTTTTATTAATTATTGGTCCTTGTTCTGCAGATAGAGAGGATGCAGTAATGGATTATGTTCATAGATTAAGAAATTTACAAGAAAAGGTAAAGGATCAAATATTTATTGTTCCTAGAATTTATACTAATAAACCAAGAACTACAGGCGCTGGCTATAAGGGTATGCTACATCAGCCAGATCCAAATGAAAGTCCTGATATGCTTAAGGGTTTAATTGCTATTAGAAAGCTACATATGGAGGTTATTAAGGAAACCGGATTCTCTACTGCAGATGAAATGCTATATCCAGAAAGTCATAGATTTTTAAATGATATTTTATCTTATGTAGCAGTTGGAGCTAGATCTGTTGAAAATCAACAACACAGACTAACTGCCTCTGGTGCTGATGTACCTATTGGTATGAAAAATCCTACATCAGGAGATTTATCTGTTATGATGAATTCTATTAATGCTGCTCAACATCCCCATACATTCATTTATAGAAACTGGGAGGTTGAAAGTACTGGTAATCCCTTAGCTCATGCAATACTACGTGGTTATGTTGATGAAAGAGGTGTTTCTCATCCTAATTATCACTATGAGGATTTAATTGAGCTTTCAGAGTTATATAAAAAATCAGGATTTAAAAATCCTGCAGTTATTGTTGATTGTAATCATTCTAATTCAAATAAGAATTATTTAGAACAAATTAGAATTGCAAAAGAGGTATTACATTCAACAAGACATAATCCTGAAATAAATAAGCTTGTTAAGGGCTTAATGATTGAATCTTATCTTGAGGATGGCTGTCAAAAGGTTGGAGATTGTATTTATGGTAAATCAATTACTGATCCTTGCTTAGGATGGGATAAGACTGAAAAGCTTGTATTAGAGTTAGCAGAATTAAGAAAAATTAAATATTAGTAGTTAAATCCATGATGTCATCATGGATTTAAATTTATAAAAAATAAACTTTAATTAAGCTTTTTTTCATGCTATAATTTATCATGTATCAATGGTGACTAATATGATTAAAATTTATGGAAAAAACTGTATATATGAAGCAATTAGAGCCAATGCTCCAATAAAAAAACTATTTTTATTAGATATATTAGCTAAAAAGGATAAAAAAATTATTGAAATAGCTCAAAATAATTATCAATATGAATTTGTATCTAAGGATAGAATGAATAAGGAATTTGGTAGTTCTAATCAGGGCTATGGAGCTTATAGAGATAATTACTTTTATTATGAAGATACGGATTTAGAAAAATTTTATGACAAAAGAAGAATTTTAATTCTTGATGGAATAGAAGATCCTCATAATTTTGGAGCTATTTTAAGAAGTGTTGATGCCTTTGGATTTGATTTGGTTATTATTCCTAAAAATAGAAGTGTATCTATTAATGAAACTGTAGCTCATGTATCTACAGGAGCGATAGAATATACTAATATTATGTATTGTAATAGCTTATTTAATACTGTTAATAAGCTAAAGGAAATGGGCTTTTGGATTTGTGGGACTGATGCAAAGGGTGATACTACTCTTGATAAGCTTGATAAAGAAAGAAAGCTTGCTGTAATTATAGGCTCTGAGGGCTTTGGCATGTCAAAAACTTTAGTTAATGCTTGTGATTATTTAATTAGAATTCCAATGGTAGGACATGTAAATAGCTTAAATGCTTCTGTTAGTACAGCAATTGTATTACAATCATTAATCAATAATAGTGAAAAGATATGATTGTTATAATGATTATGAATTATTGTATTTAATTAAAGATGGGAATGAAAAAGCATTTAATTATTTTTTTCAAAAATATGATTGCTTAATTATAAAAATAGCGATTGACTTATATCCTCAAGGAGATAAACAAGATGATTTAGTCCAAGAAGGAAGAATGATTTTATATGATTGTATTAAAAATTATGATTCTTCTTATGGAACACCATTTTTTTCTTATTTTCTTGTATCATTAAAAAGAAAATATTATAAATTAATTCAAGATGATTATTATGGTTCTTTATTATCTTTAGATGATTTAAATATTCCTGAAATAATAAATCATAATAAAAATGGTGTAGCTGAATGGTTAAAAAAAATTTTAAAAAATACTATATATTATGATTTATATATTTCAGTATTTTTTTGTGATATGAGTATAAGACAATATGCTTATGAGAATAATTTAACATACAATAGTTGTTATACAAAATATTTAAAAATGATAGAATTCATTAAAAAAACATTGACTTAAATTTATAGTTATTATAAAATATCCATAGACCTGGATAAAAGGTTTTTTTATTTTGAATTAAATGGAGGGGTAATATGCGAGAAAAGGTTATACTAATATGTGAGGAATGCTTAAGTCGCAATTATACTACCTCTAAGAATCCTCAAAAACAGGTAGAAAGAATAGAATTAAAAAAGTATTGTAAAAATTGTAATAAATATACGATTCATAAAGAATCAAGATAGGAGGAAATTAAATGGCTGAAGAGGTTAAAGAAACTGTTACTGAAGAATCATCAGTAAAAAATGAAGTTGAAAAGAAAATTCAAAAACAAATTGAAAAGAAAAATGAAAAAAATGAACGTCTTGGTATATATCGTGTATGGGAATATATTAAAGAAGAACATAAATGGGAAAGCTATGTATGTTTATTTTTCTCACTTTTAGTTTTAATTCTAGGTTGTTTAATGCTAAATGGTACTTTAGTAGTTAAGGATAATATTCCAGTTATTGGTAGTATTCCAACATTATTTGCTTGGATTTTAGTAGTATTAGGTGCTGGAGGATTAGTATATTCAGTTTATCCATTCTTTAAACCAGCATTCCCTGAATTTAGAAAGATTTCATGGTTAACTGGTCGTAAGTTCTTAGGAAATACGATTCGTGTTTTCCTATTCTTAATAATCTTTACATTATTATTCTTATTATATGATTCATTCATTACTGAAATTTTAGCTTTAATTCTTTAAGAGGTGAAGTATGAAAAGATGGTATGTAGTAACTACTTATTCTGGATTTGAAAATTCTGTTAAGCAAGATATTGAACGTCGTACAGAATCAATGAATATGACTCATTTAGTTTACCAGGTTTTAGTACCTGAGGAAATTGAAGAAGTTAAGGATAAGAAGGGTAATATTAAGCAAAAGGTTAACAAGATGTTCCCTGGTTATGTTTTTGTTGAGATGGAAGTCGATGGGGAAATGGATGAAAAAGCTTGGTTCATGGTTCGTAACACACCAAAGGTTACAGGATTCTTAGGTTCTTCTGGTGGAGGAGCTAAACCAGTTCCAGTTCCAAAGAATGAAATGGATGAAATTCTTAGAAAGCTTGGTCTTATTTCTAAACCTAAATTTGAAATTGAGGTTGGAAATCGTGTTGAGATTATTGATGGCTCATTTAAGGGTATGATTGGTGATGTATCACAAATCGCACCTGAAAAGGAAGAATTAACAGTTCTTATCGAGATGTTTGGTCGTCTTACTCCAATGGAATTTAATTTTAAGCAAGTTAAAAAAATATAATTTTTAGAAGAAATTATCATTATGGTAATTTCTTTTTTTTGAGTATGACGGGCATGTCATAAATCTAGGGTGAAAGTCCCAAGAGGCGTAGTTG
>CAMEJG010000036.1 GCA_945919465.1 uncultured Anaeroplasma sp.
AGAGAAAAAAGTATAGAAAAAAACTATACTTTTATCATTAATTTATATTATATATGTCAGCTGCTGATTACCCTTGCTGCAGTAGTATATGGCCTATTAACAAAAAAAGATAATTAATATTTTTAAATGGTACTAGAAAAGGATAGTAAGTTGATAGTAAAACATCAATTATTGGCACTTCCTAGTGCCATTTTTTTGTTGTATAATAATAAAAAAATTGTTATAATATAGTTATAAGAATCGATCAAAAAAGATATATTTTGCAAGGAGGTAAATTATGAGTAAGCATAAATTATCAAATGTTCGAGTTCCAATTGAGGAAGACAACCCTTCAATAGAAAGAGATGATTCTTTATGTATTGAATGTGGAATGTGTAAAAATGTATGTCAAAATGATATTAATATTTATGGTAATTATTCATTAGAAAAAACTAATGATATTGCCATATGCGTAAATTGTGGCCAATGTGCAAATGTTTGTCCTACAAGTGCTATTCATGAAAAATATGAATATCAGGATGTAAAAAAAGCTATAAAGGATCCGAATAAAATAGTAATTTTTTCAACTTCACCTTCAATTAGAGTAAGCCTTGGCGAAGAGTTTAATCTTCCTTATGGTAGTATTGTTGAAGGAAAAATGGTTTCATTATTAAGAGCACTTGGTGCAGATTATGTATTAGATACTTGTTTTGCTGCTGATTTAACTATAGTTGAGGAGGCAAGTGAGCTTATTGATAGAATCACTAATAATAAGCCTTTACCACAATTTACAAGCTGTTGTCCTGCTTGGGTTAAATATAATGAAATGTATCATAAGGAATTACTTCCTAATATTTCAAGTGCTAAAAGTCCAATTTCTATGCAAGGACCTACAATTAAAACTTATTTTGCTAAGAAAAAAGGAATCAATCCTAAAGAAATTGTTAATGTAGCTATTGCCCCTTGTACAGCAAAAAAATTTGAAATTAGAAGAGAAGAATTTAATAGTGCAGGTTGTTATTTAGGAATTCCAGAACTTAGAGATATGGATTATGTTCTTACAACAAGAGAGCTTGCTAAATGGGCTAAAGAGGAAAATATTAATTTTGATAATTTAGAGGAATCAAAATTCGATAGCTTATTAGGTGAAGCAAGTGCAGCTGGTATAATTTTTGGTAATACTGGTGGTGTAATGGAGGCTGCACTAAGAACTGCATATGAATATATAACTAAAGAGCCTGCTCCAAAGGAATTATTAAAGCTTGAACCTGTAAGAGGCTATGAGTCTATTAGAGAGGCTTCATTAACTATTGCTGGTCTAGAGGTTAATGTAGCAGTTATTTATGGACTTAAAAATGCTGAAAAATTTATTAAAGAATATATGCCTAAAAAACAATATCATTTTGTAGAGGTTATGACTTGTCCAGGTGGATGTATTGGTGGTGGTGGACAACCAAAAACAATGGCTTCTAATTTTGATAATCAAAGAAAAGAAAGAATTAATTCATTATATAAATTAGCTGATTCTAATAAATTACAATTAAGCCATTCTAATAATGAAA
Source organism: uncultured Anaeroplasma sp. (assembly GCA_945919465.1). Taxonomy (GTDB): domain Bacteria; phylum Bacillota_I; class Bacilli_A; order Acholeplasmatales; family Anaeroplasmataceae; genus Anaeroplasma. The sequence goes on from CAMEJG010000036.1 coordinate 1,542, forward strand.
TTATTGCATTATATAAGGAATTTTATAAAGAGCCTTTATCTGATCTTGCAAAAGAAATGCTTCATACACATTACATTGATAGAAGCAAAATGCTTGGTGAGGATAATGGTGTAGCTAAAGAATCTAAGAATCCTTATTCAGGTACTCAAACTGAAAAGAATCTAGAGGCTGCTTTTGCTGGTGAGTCTCAAGCAAGAAATAAGTATACTTATTTTGCTAGTGTTGCTAAAAAGGAAGGCTATGAGCAAATAGCTGCTTTATTCTTAAAGACTGCAGATAATGAAAAAGAACATGCAAAAATGTGGTTTAAGGAATTAAAAGGAATTGGTAATACAGCTCAAAATTTAGCTCATGCAGCAGAAGGTGAAAACTATGAATGGACTGATATGTATGAGGGCTTTGCTAAAACTGCAGATGAAGAAGGCTTCCATGAGCTTGCTGAAAAGTTTAGATTAGTTGCAAAAATAGAAAAGCATCATGAGGAAAGATATCGTGCTTTACTTCATAATGTAGAAATGAAGGAAGTATTTGAAAAAAGTGAAGTAAAGGTTTGGGAATGCCGTAATTGTGGTCATATTGTAGTTGGCACAAAAGCTCCTGAGGTTTGTCCTGTATGTAATCATCCTCAATCATATTTTGAGGTTAATGCTGAAAATTATTAGAATAAAAGAGGCGAATAATTCGCCTCTTTTTTCAAAAAAAATAATAAATATGCATTATATGTATTTTTTTAGTGATAATAATGATATAATTATACAAAAAAGGAGATATTATGAAGATAATTATTTCTCCATCAAAGGGAATGAATATTAATATAACTGAATATGATAGTTATAATAAGCCTATGTTTTTAAATGAAGCTAATTATTTAGCAAATATAATAAAAAAACTTTCTATTGATGAATTATCATCATATTTTAAAATAAATAAGAAATTAGCTTATGAGGTATATAATTATTATCAAGACTTTAATAATAATACTTATCCAGCAATAAAATTATATGATGGCGTTGCCTTCAAGGCTTTAGACTATCAAAGTCTTGATAATGATATGAAATGCTATTTAAATGATAGATTATTAATCTTATCGGCATTATATGGAATATTAAGACCAAATGATAGTATATCCTTATATCGTTTAGATTTTATTAATAATCCTTTTGATTTTAATCTATATAAATATTGGGATATTATTAATAATTATTTTTCTAAAGATTTGATAATTAATTTAGCATCAAAGGAATATAGTAAAATGCTAAATAAGAAAAATATGATTAATATTTATTTTTATACTAAGGTAAATTCAAAATTAAAGGAAATAAGTGTAACTGTAAAAAAAGCTAGAGGACTATTTGTTAGATTTATGGCAATAAATCATATAAATGACATTGAAAATCTTAAATTATTTAATGAATTAGGTTTTAAATATGATGAAAATTTATCTGAAAATAATAATATAGTGTTTGTTAATTAGGAGGAAATTATGTTAGAAGTAGGAAGTAAAGCAATCGAATTTCAATTACCAGATAGTAATAATAATTTTGTTAAATTAGATGATTTTAAAGGAAAAAGAGTAGTACTTTATTTTTATCCAAAGGATAATACCTCAGGTTGTACTCAGGAGGCATTAAATTATAAGGATAACTATGATGAATTTATTAATAATAATACAGTAGTTATTGGCATTTCAAAAGATTCATCAAAAAGTCATTTTAATTTTCAAACAAAATATGAATTACCTTTTATTTTATTATCAGATGAGAGTTTATCTACCATAAAGGCTTATGATGTATGGAAGGAAAAGAAATTATATGGTAAAGCCTATATGGGAATAAAAAGAACCACCTATGTTATTGATGAAAATGGTACTATTATTTATGCTGATGATAAGGTTGTTGCGAAAAGCGATGCTGAAAAAGTATTATGCTTTTTAAAAAAATGAGGTATAAATATGGAACTAAAAATAATTAAAGGCAGTGTAGTATATTCTGATTGTGATGTAATAGTCAATGCTGCAAACGAAATGCTTTTAGCTGGTGGTGGTGTATGTGGAGCTATTTTTGCTTCTGCAGGACATCAAGAGCTACAAAGAGAATGTAAGGCAATAGGAAGCTGTAGAACTGGTCATGCTGTTATGACTAATGGATATAATTTAAAGGCAAAAAAAATTATTCACGCTGTAGGTCCTACTAATCAGGATTCAAATCTTTTAAAATCTGCATTTTTAAATGCACTAATAATTGCAGACTCAAATGAATATAATACAATAGGAATGGTACCTATTTCAGCTGGAATTTATGGCTTTCCACTTGATGAATGTGCAAGTATTGCTATTGAGGTTATATCAAATTTTAAAGCAAAGCATTTAAAGAAATGTTATATGTATTGCTTTTTAGATAACGAATATAATATATTTTTAGAAGAATTTAATAAGATAAATAAGTAATTTATTGTTAATATGTATTAATTACGTTATAATAAAAAAGCGTAATTATTTAGGTATGGTGAATTTATGTTTAATTTGTTAGATATTAAGGACCCGTCATTTATAAAGAAGCTTTCAATATCAGAGCTAAAAGCTCTAGCAAAAGATATTAGAAGCTTTTTGATAGAAAATATATCAAAAACAGGAGGACATTTAAGTAGTAATTTAGGTGTTGTTGAATTAACAATTGCGTTATATTATGTTTTTGATATTGATTCTACAAATTTATTATTTGATGTAGGTCATCAATCATATGTTCATAAAATATTAACTGGTAGAGCTAAGGATTTTAATACTCTTAGACAATTTGGAGGATTATCAGGATATATTAATCGTAGTGAATCGCAATATGATATTTGGGAATCAGGACATTCCTCAACATCGATTTCAGCTCTTTCAGGATTAATGATTTCTCAAAATGATAAAAGGCAGATAGCTATTATTGGTGATTCTTCATTGATGAATGGAGTAGCATTAGAAGGTTTAAATTTTTTAGGCCAAATGAAAAAAAATAATCCAATTATCATTCTTAATGATAATAAGATGGGTATTTCAAAATCTGTTGGAGCTTTATCAAGTGTATTTTCAAAGCTTAGGGGTAGTAGCTTTTATTTGCATTTTAAAGCTGGATGTAATAAAGTATTTCCTAAATGCTTTATTAATGTATTCCATCAAATAAAAAGAGGCTTAAAGGGATTAATTCAAACAGATAATATCTTTGAAGATATGGGATTTGATTATTATGGTCCATATGATGGAAATAATATTGCAACCTTAATCAATCTTTTAAAAAGAATTAAGGAAAGAAAAGAACCTGTAGTATTACATGTATTAACTAAAAAGGGTAAGGGATATCTTCCAAGTGAAAATGATGTTGAAGGAGATTTTCATGGAGTAGGACCTTTTGATATTGAAACTGGTAAACCATTGAAAAATGATGGAACTATCTCTATTTCTAAGGTTGTATCTAATTATTTGGTTGAAAAAAGAAAAAATTTAGAGTTTAAGGTTATTACTCCTGCAATGAAATCTGGTGCTAAGCTTCAGGAATTTGCAGAACTATATCCTAATGATTTTTATGATGTTGGTATAGCAGAAGAGCATGCGGCTGTGATGAGCGCTGGTATTTCTCTTGCAAAGAAAAATGTAGTTTTATTAATGTATTCTACATTTGCTCAAAGAGCCTATGATCAAATATTGAATGATATATCAAGACAGGATTTAAAAGTGATTATTGGTATAGATAGAGCTGGTATTGTAGGAGAGGATGGTCAGACTCATCAAGGAATTTATGATGTAGCTATGTTTATGGCTATGCCAAATATTGTAGTTACTATGCCAAAGGATGATAAAGAAATAATAGAATTATTTAATTATGGATTTAATCAAAATCATCCATTTGTTATAAGATATCCAAGAGGAAATGTTTCTCCTAAAGAAATAGATCCTACTCTAACATGCAAATTTGAATGGCCAATACTAAATGAAGGTAATAAAGGCATAGTTATAGGCTATGGACCTAATATTGATAGAATTAGTCATTTAGTTTCAATAAATAATTTAGATTTAATGGTTGTTAATGCAAGATTTATTAAACCAATGGATTTAGATACCTTGGATAATTTGTTTAAATTAAATTTACCAATAATTGTTATTGAAGAAGTAGTATCTTCAGGTACTTTATATCATAAGATATTAGAATATAAAGAGGAGAATAATTACAATTCTCATATATATCGTCATTCATTTGATTCTAACACATTGATTCCTCATGGGAAAATATTAGATGTTTATTCTCATTATGGATTAAGTGATGAAGATTTATTAAATTTATTGAAAGAAAAAATGTTATCATAATTAGTTAAAAAAAAGGCTGAGATTTCTCAGCCTTTTATAATGTCTTTAAATATTCAATTATTTCTTTAGTAATATATTCAGGAGTAGAAGCTCCTGAGGTAATAGATACACTATTTATTCCTATTAATTCATTTTTATCTAGGCTTTTTAAATCCTCACAAAAAATAGTTTTAATTTTAGCTATTTCATTAGAAACCTTCGCAAGCTTTTTAGAATTGCTACTCATTTTATCTCCAACTACAATACATAAATCAACCTTTTCTTGATAAGCAACAGCCTCTTGTCTAACAGTAGTAGCTCTACATATTTTATCTTCAATTATTGAAGTAGGATATTTAGATTTTAGTAAATCAAAATATTCATTAATATCAAACATTGATAATGTAGTTTGATTTGTTATATAAATATTTTTATTATTTATATTTAAATTATTGATATCATCTATATTAGAAATAAAATGGATTTTATTAGAAATACCTAATACCCCCTCACTTTCAGGATGTTTAGGACTTCCTATATAAATAATATCATAATTTAAATCTAAAAATTCTTTAATTTTTTTATGAACTATTAAAACATTACTACAGGTTGCATCAACAATATTTAAGCCTTTTTCCTTTGCTTTTTCATAAATGATTGGGGCAACACCATGAGCTGAAAAGATAATAGTACCAAAATTTATAGAATCTAATAGCTCTAATTTAGATTTACCTTCTAAAACAATAACACCTTTACTTTTTATTTCATTAATTACATGCTCATTATGAATTATTTGTCCTAATAAATAGATTGGTTTTTTAGTGTTAGGATCATTAATTACTTTATTAACAATTTCTATTGCATGCTTAACACCACCACAATAGCCTTGAGGTGATAATACATTTATTATCATTTTTTTATTCCACCAAATCTTCTATCACGAGATTGATAATTTATTATCGCCTTTTCTAATTCCTTTTTATCAAAATCAGGCCATAGAGTATCTGTAAAATATAATTCAGCATATGCAAGCTGCCATAATAGGAAATTAGATATTCTTAATTCTCCTGAGGTTCTAATTAATAAATCTAATTGAGGTAAATCTTTTGTAAATAAATGATTTGTAATTGTATTTTCATTGATATCATCTATATTTAGATTTCCATTTTTTACCTCACTAGCTATTTCTTTAACAGCAGTAGTTATTTCATCATAGCTACCATAATCAATACATAATGTTAATGTTAAGGCTTCATGATCCTTTGTTGCATCTTCAATACTATTAACCATATCTAAAAAATCTTTAGATAGACGATCTCGTCTACCAATAATTTTTATTTTTATATTTGAATTAGCTATTTTTTCATAATATTTTTTTATTTCCTTGATAGGCTCAGTCATTATAAAATCAACCTCATCTTGAGGTCTTTTCCAATTTTCAGTTGAAAAACAAAAAACAGTTAGATATTTAACTCCTAAATCTCTTGCTGCATTTGCAATATCACTAATATTAAAGGCTCCCTTTCTATGTCCCATACTACGAGGAAGTAATCTTTTTTTAGCCCATCTACCATTACCATCTAAAATTATTGCGATATGATTAGGAACTCTTTCTGGAATTATTAATTCTTTTTTACTCATATATGATTGGTCCTTTCTGTTCTTTTTCAAATAATCCAATATTATAAATAGAATCTAATATTTTACTTACTTTTAGTTCTATAGCTAATGCTAAATTATCATTTTCTTTAATATTTGTATATATTTTTAATTCTTTTTTTATAGAATTTAGATAATCTTGTCCTTTTTTATTAAAGCCTAATACTCTAATGAAATCAATTTTATTATTTAATATTATATTAGCTTCATTTTTAGAGATATTCATAAGTATATATATTAACATTCTTTTTATTCTAGTTTTTGAATATTTTTTATTTGATAAATAATTAATTAATTCTTCTAAATTATTAATTTTATTTATCATAATTAATTTATTTTCAATACCCTCATCTACAAAAAATATATTTTTTAATTCCTCTAAAGAGGAAGATAATAATTTATATTTTAGATTATTAAATAATTTATTTTCATCTAAAAAATTATTATTTTCATAAACAAAGCTAGGAGTATAATTCTTTAATGAATCCAGATTATATCTTAATGATGTGGCAGAAGCTATATTTTCAGATTCTAATTCTTTAGATAGATATGAAGATTTTATTCTTTTTATAGTATTTAGTTTAATATTATAATTCATATCCTTAATTCTTTTATAATAAAAATAGCCTAATAAATCATTTGATAAAAAAGGATATGATGAAATACTATTATTTTTATATGAAATAGATTTATCTATATTTATTTCTTTTTCTTTATTATAACATTCTTCATATAATTTTATATTATTTTCTTCACTACCAATCCAAATCTCATCAACACTAACAAGATTCAAAAAATCAACTGCATTACTAGCAAAAATATCAGCTCTTTCTAAGGTATACATAAAAGGAAGCTCTAATATTAAATCACATCCTGTTTTTAAGGCTTGATTAGTTTTTGTGAATTTATCATATATTGATAAATCTCCTCTCATTGTAAAAGAAGAAGAAATTATTCCAATTATTAAATCAGGATTAGCCTGTTTTTTTATTTGTTCTATATGATAAATATGTCCATTATGTAATGGATTATATTCAGCAATAATGCCTATTTTTTTCAAAATATCACCTACATTGCATAATTTAATATCGCATAAGCTACACCTGAATGCTCATTATCTAAAGTAATATTATCTGCATGAGCCTTTACTTCAGGAAATGCATTTTCCATAGCCACCCCAATTCCAGCATTAATTATCATTGGAAGATCATTTCCAGCATCTCCAATAGCCATTGTTTCTTCAAGTGGAATATTTAGATAATTAGCTAAGGCTTTAAGTGCGTGTCCCTTATGAGTTGATTTATTTAAAAATTCTAAAAATATTTTAGAACTTCTGACCATAGAATATTCTGTTGAAAAGACTGGATTAATATTTTCTATAGTCTTTGTAATATTTTCATCACTATCAACCATCATTGCCTTTAAAAATTCATCATTATCATTAATTTTATTAAAATCATATAAATTATCTGGTATATTATTTATTTTTGATTCTACATCAGTATAAGGATTGTGTTTTGGAGTAATTAATTCTTCATTTTTTCTAAAGGCATGGAAATTCACTCCTAATCTTAATGATTCATTGTATAAAGCTTTAACTGTTTTACCATTAATAGTTGATGAGAATATTATTTCCTTTGTGCCCACATTATATACTTTAGCTCCATTATAAATAATTACATAATCATCATTATCATTTAATCCTAGTTCTTCTAAAATAGGAAGTACTCCATTTACGGGTCTTCCTGTTGCGATAACTATTTTAATTCCCTTTTCTTTTGCAAGCTTAATTGCTTCTTTATTTTCTTTTGAAATATTTTTTTTGGAATCAAATAGAGTTCCATCTAAATCTATTGCTATTAATTTAATCATTTATCTCACCCAATTCATTATAGCATATTATGGTAAAAAGTGGATAATAAAATACTTTTTGTTTTGAATAATATAGGTGAGGATGTGAAAAAAATGAAAAAATTTATAGCATTTTTCTTGATATTATTATCCTTGACTTTTGGATTTAAATTATCTGCTTATGAAATATCTAAAACTGATAAGGTTTATGTTGGTGGTGAAGCAATCGGGATTAAGCTCCATAGTGGAATTGAGGTTGTTGGTACTTTTGGAGTATTAAATGATTCTAATATTATTAAGCCTTGGGAAAATACAGGATTAAGAGAAGGGGATTATATTATTTCTCTCAATAATATAGATGTTTGGACAAAAGAAGATATTTTTAAAATATTAAAAACTAATTCAAACGAAAAGCTTAATATTAAATATAGAAGAGGAATAAATGAATATGAATCAACAATAACTCCAGTAAAAACTAACGAAGGATATTCTTTAGGATTATATATAAGAGATTCAATACAAGGAGTAGGTACTTTAACATATTATATAAAAAATGCGAATATTTTTGGAAGCTTAGGACATCAAATTACAGATAACACCTTTATAAATGGAGAGATTTATAAAGCTGAAGTTACTGGCATTGTATTACCTACAAGAAATCAAGCAGGAGAAAAACAAGCTCATATTGTAGGTAGATCTATTGGTAGTATTGAAAAAAATACTATTACAGGTATTCATGGAATAACTAATTCTAGATTTGATGATGATAGTTTAATTGAACTTCCATTCAAAACTCGTGATGAAATACATTTGGGTAATGCTAGTATTAGAACATGCATTGATGGAGAAAAAGTTGAGGATTTTGATATAGAAATTATTTCTCTTGCAAAACAAGAAGAAAAAGATGTAAAAGGAATAACTGTTAGAGTTGTTGATTCAAAATTATTAGAAAAAACAGGTGGAATAGTTCAAGGAATGTCAGGTAGTCCAATAATACAGGATGGAGCTTTAATTGGGGCTATTACACATGTATCCTTAAAGGATTCTACTTTAGGATATGGCATTTATATTGAATGGATGTTTGAGGATATGGGAATTGAGATAATTGAATAAAATAAAAGAGCCAACAAATTGTTGGCCCTTTATTACATTGTTACTAGATAATAGATTAATGTAAATAATCCTCCAAAACACATTGCGAAAGCAAGAATGAAGATAATTATTTTACCCCATATTGTGTTAACTGGATTACCATAAGTTTTATTCTTTTTAACTGGTTGTTCTGATTTTTTATAACCATTTTTATTCTTATTAGACATACTCTTCACCTACTTACAAAAAAATGATATAATTAAAACACAACTATTATATACTAAAAGAAAGAAAAAAGGAAGAAAAAAATGGAAAAAAAGGAAAATCGTGCTAAAATTATTTTTCATATTGATATGAACCAGTTTTTTTGTTCTGTAGCATGTATTCTTGATCCATCCTTAAGAGGTAAGGCATTTGCTATAGGAAGAGAAAACTCCTATAAGGGTGTTATTTCTACTGCGAGCTATGAGGCAAGAAAATACGGAATACATTCAGCAATGCCATTATCAGAGGCCTATCAAAAGCTTCCAACTTTACTTGTTGTTAATCCAAGCTATAAGCATTATATGAAATATCATGAAAAATTTATTGAAATAATTAAATGTTATACTAATATTATTGAGGTTGCAAGTATTGATGAATTATATGCTGATATGACTGAAATATCTAAGTCTATTCATCCAGTAGTTTTGGCTAAAGAAATACAGGCTAGATTATTATCTGAGCTTTCATTACCATGTTCTATTGGTATAGCTCCAACTTTATTTTTAGCTAAAATGGCATCGGATATAAAAAAACCATTGGGGGTTACTGTAATTAGAAAAAGAGATATTCATAATATTTTGTTTCCTCTTTCGGTAAGTGAAATATTTGGAATAGGAAAAAAAACTTATCCTAAGCTAATTAATAATGGAATTAAAACTATAAATGATTTTATGAAAGAAGATAATAAGAATTTAATACTTAAGCTTATTGGAGAAAATGCTTATAATTACGCATATAATTGTTTGATTGGAAATTCAACAAATATTGTTATGCCAGATAGATATAGTGAATCTACTAGTATTTCTACATCTATTACTTTTGATATTTTCAAAACAACTTTAGATGAATTGATTTATGAAGAAAGAAGATTAACTAGAGAAATTGTAACAAAGCTTAAAAATGAGGGCTTGTTAGCTAAAATTGTAGCTATTACATTAAGAGATAATAGCTTTCAAACCATAACAAGAAGATTAACTTTAGATGATTATAGTGATGATTTTGATGATATATTTGAAGCTGTAATAGAATTATTAGAAGAGAATTATAATGAAGAGGTTTCTTATAGATTAGTAGGTGTAGGATTGATGGGATTAATGGAAAAGAATAATATTCCTAAGGAATATAATTTATTTACTACGTTAGATATTAATCAAAAAGAAGAAAACATTAATAATTTAATAAAAGAATTTCAAAAGAAATATGGAGAAAATGTTATTTTTAGAAATAAAGATAAAAAATAAAATATTTCTTGTAAAAAAATAAATAAAATGATAATATTTAGAAGGCAAGGAGGAAAGAGTATGATTTTTGATGGTTATGAATGGAAAGATTATATTGTTAGAGCTTTAAATGATTTAGGCTTTAAGGAATTTACAGATGTTCAAAAGGCAGTATTTTCAAATTTAAAAACTAATAAAAATATATTAGCTAAATCAAAAACTGGTAGTGGTAAAACTCATGCTTTTTTACTTCCAATTTTTCAAGATTTAGATGAGGATGATTATAAAATTCAAGCAACAATAGTAGCTCCTACTAAGGAATTAGCTATGCAAATTTATAAGGTTTGTCAACATATTGCTTCATTTTCTGATAAGAGAATAAATGTTAAACTATATTCTGGTGGTAGTGATAGAAATAGAGAAATTGAAAAGCTAGGAAATAATATGCCTCAAATTGTAATTGGTACGCCTGGAAAAATTAAGGATTTAGCAATCGATGAAAATGTATTAAAAATATTTACATCAAAGTATTTTATTGTTGATGAGGTAGATATGACATTTGAATCTGGATTTGCTGAGGATTTAGATTTAATTAGTGCAGTCGTTACAAATGCAAAAATGATGTTTTTTTCAGCAACAGTAGCAGAAAAAATACTTCCATATTTAAAGAAGTATATGACTAATGTTGAATTTTTAGATATAAATAATACTTATGATAATAAGATTGAACATATTTGGATTCCTATAAAATATAAGGAAAGATTTGATGTATTATTAGATTTAATGGATACAATGCACCCTTATTTTTGTATTATTTTTGCAAATAAAAAGGAAACTGTAATTGAACTAGGTAAGAAGTTAACTCAAGCAGGTTATTTTGTGGGATTAATGCATGGTGATTTAACTCCAAGAGAAAGAAAAAAGGTTTTACAAGGTTGTAAAAACTTAGATTATCAATATTTAGTAGCTACTGATTTAGCAGCTAGAGGTATTGATATTGAGGGCGTAACTCATATTATTAATTACGAAATTCCTAAGGATTATGAATTTTATATGCATAGAAGTGGTAGAACTGGTCGTATGCATAAGGATGGAATCGTATATTCCTTATATGAAGATTTAGATAATGAATATTTAGATAATTTAGCTAAAAAGGGAGTTAAGCCTAGCTATTTTGAAATTAAAAATAAAGAGCTTATACCATATAAGGGAAGGAATTCAAGAGCTCTAAGAGCAAAGCCAACTACTAATTATCAGCTTGAGGCTAGTAAGTATATTCCAAAGGCTAAAAAGGTTACACCGGGATATAAAAAGAAAAGACAGGCTATGATTGATGATTTAGCAGAAAGATTAAAGAAAAACGATCAAAAGAAAAGAAGAAGAAACAGATGAAAAAATGGACGAGCAGCTGCTCGTCCATTATAATTTTACTTTAATGTTTCACCTGATTTAATATGCTTTACAGTTATTGTCTTTGGATTTAAAGAAGAGAAAATACGAACATTTCTTTCAACTACTAATCCTTCAGGAAGAATTAATTTTTTACCAATAACATTTAATCCAGAAGATAATACCTTTGGATTATCCTTATTAGGAGTGCGATCATCACCAGTACCGATAACTGAATTATTTCCAATTGTTGTATTCTTATCAATTATAGTATCGCAAATTTGACAGTTCTCACCAATAATAACATCATTAAGAATAACTGAATTTTTAACTACTGAATTTTTTCCTACAACAACTCCTGGAGATAATACAGAGTTTTCAACCTCACCATCAATTTTACAACCATTTGAGATTAAAGAAGTAGAAATTTTTGCAGTTTCTCCAACCTTAACTGGAGGTAAATCCTCAGATTTAGTATAAATCTTCCAATTATTATCATATAGGTCTAATGCAGTATCATGACATAATTCAAGGTTTGCCTCAACATATGAATCATATGTTCCGACATCCTTCCAGTAATCATAATATTCATAAGCATAGACATTCTTATTTTTAATCATATCAGGAATGATATGCATACCGAAGTCTAAATCAGGAATATCTGGATGTGATTCAATAGCATCAATTAATGCTTGAGTAGAGAATACATAAATACCCATAGATGCCTTATTTGATTTTGGCTCCTTTGGTTTTTCTACGAATTTTTGAATCTTTAAGTTAGAATCAGTTTCAAGAATACCAAATCTTGAAGCTTCCTCAAGTGGTACAATCTTAGCAGCGATAGTTAAGTCAGCACCAGTTTGTTTATGCTGTTCAATCATCTTTGAGTAATCCATCTTATAGATATGATCACCTGAAAGAATTAATACATATTTAGATGCATATCTCTTTACGAACTCAATATTCTTTCTAATTGCATCAGCAGTTCCCTCATACCATGCATTATTAGGTTGAAGAAGTGTAACAAATGAATCACGTCTATCCAAGTCCCATGGTTTACCAACACCGATGTGTTCATTTAATGATAATGGTAGGTATTGAGTCAAAATACCAATTTGAAAAATACCTGAGTTTGTACAATTTGATAAAGCAAAGTCAATAATTCTGAATTTACCTGCAAATGGTACAGCTGGTTTACTACGCTTATCAGATAGAATATCTAATCTAGACCCACGACCACCAGCTAAAATTAAAGCTAAAGTTTCCATAAGTTCCCTCCTATATTAGCTTATTAAATAAATTAATATATACTAAGGCTGAAGAATTCCAGCTATAGTCCTTTTCCATGCCTTCATAAATAAGGCTCTTCCAAGCTTCCTTGTTTTTATTATAAACATCAATAGCTCTAAACATAGCATCCTTTAAATCCCATGCATCAAATCTTTTGAAAGTAAATCCTGTACCTTCACCAGTAAATTTATTATAAGGCTTAACAGTATCCTTTAATCCACCAGTTTCTCTAACTACTGGAACAGTACCATATCTCATTGCGATTAGTTGTCCTAATCCACATGGTTCAAATTTTGATGGCATTAAGAATAAATCAGAACCAGCATAAATCTTTTGTGCAATTGGGTCGGAATATCCAATATAGCATTTGAATCTATCAGGGTATTTTCCTTCTAGATACCTAAAATAATCCTCATATTCTTTATTGCCACTACCCATTAATATAAATTTAGCATTGGAATATTGGATTACATCATCCATAATTGGCATTAATAAATCAATACCTTTTTGATCAGCAAGTCTTGATACTAATCCAAATAAAGGACAATCAGCTTTACTATCTAAACCAAATTCATCTAATAATGCTTTTTTATTAAGCTTTTTTCCTTCAAACACATTTTCAATAGAATAATTATGATAGATATTTGGGTCTGTTAATGGATTATACTTTTCAGTATCTATGCCATTTAAAATTCCCTCATAATCATAATATCTCATTCCTAATAGATTATTAAGTCTATAACCATATTCATCAGTTAAAGTTTCATCCTTATAACTAGGTGATACAGTAGTAATTTTATTTGCTTCCATAATAGCAGTCTTCATAAAATTGATACAATTATCAAATTCAATAGAAGGAGAATAAGGCATAAATAATATCTTAAGCATATCCATTGGGAAGATTCCTTGATATTGAATATTATGAATACTATATACAGTTCTCATAAATTGATATCTATAATCATTATAATAATTTGATTTTAAAATATAAGGAATTAATCCTGTTTGCCAGTCATTACAATGAATAATATTAGGGAAGAAATCAATTACCTTGATTGCCTCTAATACTGCAAAATCAAAGAACGCAAACATTTCGCCTTCATCAGCATGTCCATATAGGGTATCTCTATTAAAATATTTATCGTTATCAATAAAATAAAAATTAATACCCTCATGAACTGCATGGAAAACTCCAACATATTCCATACTTTGTCCAATTCTAACAAAAGCATATCCTTGATAATAGGCAATATTTTTTTGTTTTATTTTTTTGTAATAAGGCATTATTACACGAGCATCAACACCATTTTCTAAAAGTGCCTTTGGTAGTGCTCCAATAACATCTGCAAGCCCACCAGTCTTAGCAAAAGGTGCTCCCTCACTTGCACATATCAAAACCTTCATTTAATTCACCTCATTTAATATGTATTATCTATGTAATATTATATAACATCTAAAGGGCTTTCACAAGTAAAAAAACACAAGTAAAATTATATTTTTCTTATAAAAAAACCAATTATAAAATTTATAAAAAAATATATTGCTTATAACAATTTTTTTTGTTATAATTAATTAGAGTTTCGACTCTCAAATTATAAGATACCATTTATAATTTTTTTAAAGAATAATATAATATAATGATTAACATTAAGGGGTTTTGATATATATGGCATCAAAAAATAGACGTAAAAAGGTTCAATTTCATTGGACTAAGGAATTAATAATATTAATAGTATCTTTAGTTGCAATTTTAACAGCTACTATTATTTTAGCATTACCTTCTCCAAAAGAAAAACTAACTGATGAATTAAATACACAAATTACTACATATAATTCAACTAATAGCACAAGCTATGGAACACTAACTACTGAAAATGTTTATTCGATTTTTGATTCATATGATGAATTAAAGAAGGTAAAAGAAGAATCTGGTTATGTTTATGTATTCTATGGAGTATATTCTAGTGGTACATTCCTTGAACAATTATCAGCAATTGATACTGCAGCTAGAAATAATGATGTAGAAAAGGTTTATTTATATTTAGCTAATGAAGTTGAGGATACTGAAGATCAGGATTCTACTACATTTAAAAGAGAAATGGAAACACGTAAGAATGAAATTAGCTCTAATAAGCTTTTAGATGTTAAAGAAATAGATTTTACAGAATATCCATCTTTATTTGTTTTCCAAGATGGAAAGCTTGTATTTAATTCTCAAACTGATGAGGGTAGTCAATTAAGCTGGAGTATCTATATTAACAAGGCATTTACTCTTGGTAAGGAAGTAGTAAATCAATAATAGAATTATAACTGAGACGATGTCTCAGTTTTTCTAATAAATGGAGGTAGAAAATGATTAATAAAATTAAACTTGATTTAAAAAAATTATTAGAAAATTTTTATTTAGAAAAATATAATAGTAATATCTCTATAATTGTTGAGGAACCAAAAAATAGTAGCTTAGGTGATATTTCTATTCCCCTTTTTACTGTTGTTAAAACATTAAGAAGACCTATGCCTGAGTTAGTAAATGAAGCTGTTGAAGTTATTAATTCTTGTAATTTACCAATATTATCTGTATCTAATGTTGGAGCATTCATAAATTTATTTGTTGATAAAAGTAAATTATCTTTAGCTATTATTAAGGATGCGATAGAAAAGGATGCAACTTTTGGTGCTAGTACAATTGGAAATGGAAAAAATGTTACTTTAGATTATTCTTCACCTAATATTGCAAAAAGCTTCTCAATAGGTCATTTACGTTCTACTATGATTGGAAATTCCTTAAAGCTTATTATGCAAAAATGTGGTTATAATACATTTGCGATTAATTATCTTGGAGATTGGGGTACTCAATTTGGTAAGATGATAGTAGCTTACAAGAATTGGGGAAATAAGGAAGAAATTCTAAAAGACCCAATCAATAAATTAACTGAGCTTTATGTAAAATTTCATGATGAGGCAGAAAAAAATCCTTCTCTTGAAGATGAAGCAAGAGAAGCATTTAGAAAAATGGAATTAAAGGATCCAGAATATTTAGAATTATGGAGCTGGATTAGAGAAGAATCATTAAAGGAATCTAAACAAATTTATGATTTATTAGAAATTAGCTTTGATTCATATAATGGTGAAGCATTCTATAATGATAAAATGGATTCTGTTGTAAATGAATTAGAAGAAAAGAATCTTTTAGTGGAGGATCAAGGAGCTAAAATAGTTAATTTGGGTGATGATATGCCACCTGCATTAATTAAGCGTAGTGATGGTGGTTCATTATATATCACTCGTGATTTAGCTGCAGTATTCTATCGTAAGAATAATTATAAATTTGATAAGATTTTATATGTAGTTGGAAATGAACAAAAGCTTCATTTTGAACAATTAAAAAGATTAATTAGTAAAATGGGGTATGATTTTCAAGATGAAATTGAGCATGTTAATTTTGGATTGTATCTTTCTGGTGGCAAGAAAATGTCAACAAGAAAGGGTAATGTAACAAAATTATATGATATTTTACAAAAATCAATTTCTATGGCATATGATATTATTTCTTCAAAAAATCCTGATTTAGCTAATAAAGAACAAATAGCTAAATATGTAGGTATTGCTGCAATAGTATTTGCTGATTTGAAGAATTTCCGTGGCTTAGATATTGAATTTAATCTTGAACAAGCAGTAAAATTCGAAGGACAAACTGGTCCATATTTACAATATACTGGTGTAAGAATTGCATCTATTTTAAGAGATAAAGAATTTGATATTAATAATTGTGATTCTTCTTTATTTGAAAAACCACATTATTTTGAAATCGTAAAGCAAATATCTCAATTCCAAGCTACAATAGAACGTGCAGCAGTAGAAACTTCTCCTTCTATAATTGCTAAATATTTATTATCATTAGCTTCAAGCTTTAATAAATTCTATTCTTTAGAAAAGATTAATACCGATAATGAAGTAGTAAGAAATACTAATTTTGCTTTAGCTAAAGCAGTAAGAATTGTATTAAATGAAGGATTAAGATTATTAGGTATCCATTATTTAGAGGAAATGTAATATTTTCTTGCATGATTATTTTCTTAATGATATAATAAAGGGGCTAAATTATGCCTCTAATTGCCCGCGTGATGAAATTGGTAAACATACATGACTCAAAATCATGCGGTGAAAACCTTGTCGGTTCGAGTCCGACCGCGGGCACCATTATGAAATAGATGAAGTGATGCACTAAAATCACTTCTTTTTTGTTTTTAGGAGCTCTATTTAGGAAATGATGCAATATTAGTGAATAAAAAATCAAAACACTTTATCTAAAATGTATTCTTTTATTACTTATTACTAGGTTGTAGAGTAATAATTTCGGATAACATACGTGACTCGAAAATCGCAAAAACATAGTATTTTGATTATACTATAAAGATACGTTTTCTCGCAATGTTTTAAAAATTATGATATAATTTTATTGAGGTATATGCATATGGATAAAAAATCATTTATATGGTCAATAATATTAATTATTTTTGGTATGTTATGTCAAATTGCATTAATTTTAGAAGATAAGCAAATATGGCTTTCAATTGTTGGTAGTTGCATATTATGTTTAGGAATTACTTCATTAGTTAATTCTTTTAAAATTACTGGGCATGGTTATATTACAAAGATTACTCCAACTAAAGAAATTAAAGAAATATTAATAGAACAATATAAGTATTGTGACTTAAACTATTGTGACAAATTAATCAAAGTATTTTATTCTAAAGACAGTCAAAATAGAATATTGTTTTTAATGATGAAAAATAATACTGTAGTTGTAAGAAAACAAACATTTATAATTTATCCAGATGATAGAACGATAACACCTATTTGGATTGGTCAATGGATTACGCAATCTGGTAGAGATAGTTTTTATGCAGATGTTCAAATAGCTATTAGAGAATATCAAATTGAATTAAATAAAGGGTTTGAAGAATTAGTTTTAGATAAAATCCCACTAATTGATTTATTTAAAAATCCATAGTTTATTGCAGAAATAGAATGGATAAAAGAAAAAGATGGAGGTAGAAAAACTATTCCATTTGGTAATAGATATATGCCACAGATTGTAACCCGAAAGAAAAGCAAAGAAGAGCCATTACATAGTATATTTCTTAGAAATATTG
Source organism: uncultured Anaeroplasma sp. (assembly GCA_945919465.1). Lineage (GTDB taxonomy): Bacteria > Bacillota_I > Bacilli_A > Acholeplasmatales > Anaeroplasmataceae > Anaeroplasma. Next base: position 19,784 of record CAMEJG010000036.1, read on the forward strand.
AAGCTATAGATAAATATAAAACAATTGCATTTGTGAAGTATGTTTATGATACTGCTCCCAATGATTTATATGAAAATCTAGTGTTTGACGTATGTGAAGGATCTAGGAAAATAGCTACTGGTATTATTAAATCAAAGAGAGAGAATATCGATATTTAAAGAGGCAACAAATCAAGGTATAAGCAAATAATAGTATCCTTTTAAAACATATTCCTATGGGAAAATAGGTTAAGTGTATCCTTTTTGTTCTTTATACACATATTGAATGAATAGGTTTGATACAAGTATCAAGCCCGTTAGGGATATAATTCCCGTATAAAAATAGCGTAGTTACAAACAGGTTAATTCCTGAATGTGCTACGCTTTTTCATTTGGCAAGTCGACTTTGCCGATTCCATTATAGAAGATATCGATTCTCATTTGTCTATGGCCATCAACTTTCTCAGCCTTATGAACGATAACCTTCTCTATGAATTCTCGTGCTATTTCATGAGTAAGCTCATCAATTCTTGTGTATTTTTGGACTAGTTCCATGAAATGGGAAGTAGATGCTGTTTGCTCATTAATGGCTTTGATTTTGCCTTCTAGCTCAACAATCTTTTCTTTTAGAGAATTTTGTTCCTGCTCATAGTTTTCATTCATCTTCTTAAATCTTTCTTCGCTTACTATTCGAGCTATTTTATCTTCATAAAGGTTTTGAATGATTGTATCTAACTTCTCAAATCTTGCTTTCGATGCATCGAGCTCCTTAGTTAGAGAGGCTAATGCCTTAGCGGTGTAAGCACTTGTTTCGTTTGACACCAGCTTAATGAATTCATCTTCATGAGCTCTAGCGAATTCAATATGTTTTTTGATATCATTCATGACAATCGAATCAATAACTTTTATCCTTATTTGATGAGCAGAACATAGTCCTTGTCTTTTGCGATAAGTGGAACAGCAATAATAATAGGCGCTTGGCTGTAGAGATTTGGTTCTGCATACATAGAGCTTCTTACCGCAATCTGCACAATATAGCATACCTGATAGAACAGGCATTTCACCCATTGGAGTGTTAGCTCTCTTACGACCTTCTTTCAATCTTTGGACTATATCGAATGTCTCTTGGTCGATAATAGCATCATGGGTGTTCTTAATAATGACCCATTTCGATGGTGGATTAATATAGGATTTCTTGTTCTTATATGATTTTCTACCAGTTTTGAAATTGACGGTATGTCCTAGATATTCCTGTCTTGATAAGATATCGGATACAACTGACCAGTCCCACCAGTAAGGGTCGATGTTGTCTTTGCTGTGAGTATTTGCGATACCTTTTGAATTTTTATATCCTGTAGGATTAAGTATCTTTCTTTGAGTGAGAATAGTAGCAATTTTAGATGGACCATGTCCTTGGACAGCTAAGCGAAATATCTCCTTAATTACTTCTGCAGCATCCTCATCAACTAACCAGTGATATTTGTCGTTAGGGTCTTTTATAAAACCATATACTGGAATAGGAGCAGTAGGTTTTCCTGCATCGCTTTTTGCTTTGATAACGGCTCTAATCTTCTTTGAGGTATCTTTTGCATACCATTCGTTGATGATGTTTAGGAAAGGAGTGAAGTCACTGTCTTGTTGGTTAGCTGAATCAACGCCAGAATTAATAGCAATGAACCTTATGTCCTTTTCAGGAAAAAGCATCTCTGTGTACATTCCAACTTTAAGGTAGTCTCTTCCAAGACGGCTCATGTCCTTAACGATAATGGTTCCGACCTCATCATTGTTGATTCTGTCAAGCAGCCTTAGCCAATCAGGTCTGTTGAAGTTCGTACCTGAATAGCCATCATCTACAAAGAACTCAGCGTTCTTAAATCCGTTATCATCAGCATACTTTTTGAGGATTTCTTTTTGATGGATGATTGAGTTTGAATCACCTTGAAGCTCGTCATCTCTGGAAAGACGGCAATAAAGCGCTGTAATCTTAATTTTATCAGTTTGTGTCATCGTCATTGCCTCCTTCCTTTGAAATGACCATAATGGAATCAATTGTTCCATCCTCGAATAATTTAATAGCGTATTCGACCGCTTGTGGTTCGCTCCAACCAAGTGCCTTTTGGTAGTACTCGATTAGATGTTCGGTGCCTTGAATCTTGGCACCTTTTGCTTTGCAAAACTCGATAAGTTTTTGCTTGTTTTCTGACATAAATACACCTCCGTTTGTCAGTGTATATACATCACTCTTAATCCCTAAAATAGCAACTCATTTGCCCGATATAGATGAACCTTTTTGTTTATTTTTTGACTCGTTTAAAATGTAAGCATATTTGATAGGCACCTACCATTATTTTTATAGTTTTATTATTATC
>CAMEJG010000037.1 GCA_945919465.1 uncultured Anaeroplasma sp.
TTTCAATTATATTCGATTGTGACTTTTTTCGCTATATTAAGCCATTTTTTTGGAATTACCATTTTATTATAAAATGGGAAAATTATAGATTTTGAAAAAAACATTAAAACTCAATTATTATATTCTATATTTAAATTAATTCCTTTTTATGCTAACGCTTACATTATTCAAATTTGAATTTTGCTTGTAAAATGGGTACTTTTGATTTATAATAAAAGTCGATTAAAGAGCATATATAATTTAATATAAGGAGGATTTTTGATATGCCACTAGTTAACGTAAAGGAAATGATGCAGAAGGCTTATGAAGGTCATTATGCAGTTGGTCAATTCAACATCAATAATCTTGAATGGACAAAGGCGATTTTACAAACTGCTGAGGAATTAAAATCACCAGTTATTTTAGGAGTATCTGAGGGTGCTAATAAATATATGACAGGCTATAAGACTGTAGCAGCTATGGTTTCTGCAATGATTGAAACTTTAAATATTACAGTACCTGTTGCCCTACATTTAGACCATGGTACATATGAAGGAGCACAAAAGGCATTAGCTGCTGGTTATTCTTCAGTTATGTTTGATGGTTCTCATTATGCAATTGATGAAAATATTCAAAAGACTAAGGAAATCGTTGAATTAGCTCATAAGATGGGTTGTACAGTTGAAGCTGAGGTAGGCTCAATTGGTGGAGAAGAAGACGGTGTTACTGGTAGAGGTGAGGTTGCCGATCCTGCTCAATGTAAGCAAATTGCTGATTTAGGAGTTGATATCCTAGCTGCAGGTATTGGTAATATTCATGGACAATATCCAGCAAATTGGCAAGGTCTTGATTTTGAAACATTAGCTAAGATTCAAGATGTATGTGGAAGTATGCCACTTGTATTACATGGTGGTACTGGTATCCCTGCTGATATGATTAAGAAGGCTATTTCTTTAGGTGTATGTAAGATTAATGTTAATACTGAATGTCAATTAGCATTTGCTAAGGCTACAAGAGAATACATTGAAGCTGGTAAAGATCATGAGAAGAAGGGTTTTGATCCACGTAAGCTTTTAGCTCCTGGTGCTGAGGCAATTAAAGCAACAGTTAAGGAAAAGATGGAAATCTTTGGTTCAATTGGAAAAGCAGAATAATTTTTAAATAATTATGAGGCTGTAAATATCTAGAATTAAAGTCTAGAATTTATAGCCTCGTTTTTTTTATTAAAGAATATTTTATTATTAATGACTTAAATAATATGTATATTGTGTTTTTGCATCGATAGTTCTATGACTTGAAAAAAATAATAATGATGTGACTTTTTTTAAATTTCTATTATTGGGAAAATATTGTTAATTATATTTTACGTTAATTATATTTTAGCTTTTTTATTTATTTATAAACTTGATTAATAGAGTAAAATCTATTAAAATGGTAATGAAAAGGAGAAAATGTAAATGAAAATTGCTTTAATTATGGAAAATAGCCAAGCGGCTAAAAATGAAATTGTATATAATGTATTAAAAAATACTGTTACACCATTAGGTCATGAGGTATTTAATTATGGTATGTTAGGAGCTGATGATAAATCCTTAACTTATGTTCAAAATGGATTATTAGCTGGTATTTTAATTAATTCAGGTGCTTGTGATTTTGTTGTTACAGGATGTGGTACTGGTGAGGGTGCTATGCTTGCATTAAACTCTTTCCCTAGTGTTTCTTGTGGTTTAGTAATTGATCCTACTGATGCTTTCTTATTTGGCCAAATAAATGATGGTAATGCAATTGCCTTACCATTTGCTAAGGGATTTGGATGGGCTGCTGAGGTTAATTTAGCTTATATTTTTGAAAAACTATTTACAGGAGAAAGAGGCTTAGGTTATCCAAGAGAAAGAGCAGTACCTATGAAGGCTAATAGAGAAATTCTAAAGAATGTTAAGAAGATAACTCATACACCAATGATTGAAATTTTAAAGAACATTGATAGAGAATTCTTATTACAAACAATTGATAGAGATACATTTAAGAAATATTTCTTTGAAAATGCTAAGGATGAAGAAATTATTTCTTTTGTTAAATCAGTTTTAGCATAATTAAACGGACTTTTGTCCGTTTTATTTATAAGGGAGGTATTTATGATTAGATTAATTAAAAAAAGTGATTATAATAAATGCTGTGATATTTATAATTATTATGTTATAAATACCTCTATTTCCTTTGATTTAAAACCTTTAACTTATATTGAATATGAAAATAAAATAAATAAAATAATAGAAAAATATCCATTTTTAGTAGATGAAGAAAATGGAGAAATATTAGGATTTGCATATTTAGATGAATTTAATAGTAGAGGAGCTTATTTTACAACTGCTGATTTAACTATATATTTAAATTCGAATTTTATTCATAATGGTATTGGTAGTAAGTTATATTTAGAACTTGAAAAATATGCTAAAAAAATGGATATTCATTTAATAATATCATTAATTACGGAAACTAATGAAATAAGTAAAAGATTTCATGAAAAGATGGGATTTAAATATTTAACTACTATTAAAAATGCAGCAATAAAAAATAATAAATGGGAAAGCTTAGTTTATTATCAAAAGGAAATAAGACCTATTGGTGAAATATTATGATGAATATATATATTTATAAAGCTAATACTAATTTTGATATTAATGATTTGCCTAAGGCAATAATACCTAAGAATATAGATAATAAAAAAGAAATGATTCATCTTTTTTCTTGGGCTATGCTTAAGAGCATATTATTATTAGAATATAATATAGATATTACTAATTTACCAATTACATATAATGAATATGGTAAACCATTTATTGATATGAAATTATATTTTAATATTTCTCATTCTAATGATATTGTTGTAATTGCCATATCTAATAAACCTTGTGGTATTGATATTGAATATTATAAGGAAAATAGAAGATTTGATAAGTTATCTAAACATGTATTTAAAAAAATCATTACAGACCCTGAGGAATTTTATATAAATTGGGTAAAAAAAGAAGCCTATGTAAAAAGAATAGGCAGTAGTATTATGTTAGATGTAGATTATGAAGAATCAAGATATGAAAAATTTATTTTTTCAGATGGAGTATATTATTTAGGTATTTCTAGTGAATATAAAAACTATAATATTTATTTAAAAAAATAAAGAAGCATTTTAATTTCTGTGATTAGAATGCTTTTTTTGTCAAAAAAATTTTAATTATTTTTGAAATTGATATTGCTTTTTTTGACTATTTGCTATATAATTATAAAATGCGTAAAGTGGCGTTATTTCGCCTTTATTAATTTATTTTAGTCTTTAACTGCTTGTCAGTTTATATATAAATTTTGCGGGTATCCTGTTTTATGTGGCATAAACAGCCCTTTAGCTTTTGCTAAAAAGTCTTAGACAGTTTAGAAAAATAATGAAAGGGAAAAAGGTATAGTAATTCTATACAAAGGGTGTCTTTATGAATTATAAGAATGTCAATTATGGTAAAAAATCAATAAGACGTAATTATTCTAAAATTCGTAGTGAAGTTGAATTACCAGGATTAATTGAAATTCAAACAAAATCATTTGAATGGTTTGTTAATCAAGGATTAAAAGAAGTATTTGAGGATATGTCTCCTATTACTTCATTTAATGGGAATTTGAAGCTTTATTTTACAGATTATCATTTTGAAGAACCAAAATTTAATGTTGTTGATTCAAAGCTAAGACGTATTAACTATTCTCGTCCACTTAAGGTTAATGTATTACTTGAAAATACAGAAAATCATGAATTAAAAAGAGACGAAATCTTTATGGGTGATATCCCATATATGACTCCAGTAGGTACATTTATTATCAATGGTGCTGAGCGTGTAATTATTAGTCAGATTATTCGTTCATCTGGTGTTTATTATAACAGAGAAATTGATAAGAAAACTGGAGATGTTAAATTTAGTGGTACTGTAATGCCAACTCGTGGTGCTTGGATTGAATATGAAGCAGGCAGTAGAGATGTTTGGTATGGTAAGCTAGATCGTTCTAAGAAAATTCCTTTAACTACTTTATTAAGAACCTTTGGTTTAGCTACTGATGCTTCTATTATTGAACTTTTTGGTAATAACGAGCATGTTAGTGCAACATTTGAAAAGGATACTATTAAGGATACTGGAGCTAATAGTGAAGATGCAATTAATCTATTAAAGGATATGGCTGCAGTAGAGGTTTACTCTAAGCTTCGTCAAGGAGAAAAGGTTCCTGCAGATGATGCTAGAAATCTAATTAAGCAAAGATTATTTGATGATAATAAGTATGATTTACAAAAGGTTGGACGTTATAAATATAATATTAAGCTTGACGTTTTACAACGTTGTAAGGGCTATGCATTAGCACGTGATGTTATTGCATTAGACGATGTATTTGATGAAGAAACTGGTGAAATTTTATACAGCAAGGGCGATGTTATTGCTCAAATGGGCGAAGTTGTTCTTGATGAAGTATATGATAGACTAGATAAGGCTCGTGATGGTTTCCGTGTTAAGCTTGATTTAGGTAATACATTATGCGATGACCCATATAATGAGGTTTTATATGTAACTTATGTTAAGGGTGATCAATCAGAAGAAGTTAAGGTTATTGGTAATGACCATCGTGAAACATTACTTCATATTACAATGTCTGATATTATGGCTACTGTAAGCTATTATTATAATTTATATGATGGCATTGGAAAAATTGATGATATTGACCATTTAGGTAATAGACGTTTACGTTTAATTGGTGAATTATTAAAGAATCAATTCCGTATTGGTTTTGCTAAGCTTAAGAAGAATATTGAGGATCGTATGTCTACTGTTGAAATTGATAAGGCTACACCTCAAAATCTTATTAATATTAAACCTTTAATATCATCTTTAAAGGAATTCTTTGGTTCAAGCCAATTATCACAATTTATGGATCAAATTAATCCTCTTGCTGAAATCACTCAAAAGCGTCGTATTTCTGCATTAGGTACTGGTGGTATTGCACGTGATAGAGCTGGTGTTGAGGTTCGTGACGTTCATAATTCTCACTATGGTCGTATGTGTCCTATTGAAACACCAGAAGGTCCATCAGTAGGTTTAATTACTTCTTTAGCTACATATGCTAAGGTTAATGAATATGGTTTTATTGAAACTCCATATTTTGTTGTAAAAACAGATGAAAATGGAGAAAAGGTTGTAACTGAAGAAATTGTTTATCTTTCTGCAGATGATGAGGAAGGAAAAGCAATTGCTGCTTCATCTACAAAGCTTGATGAGGCTGGACATATTGTTGAAGAAAGAGTAATCGGTAGATTTAACGGAGAAACTGAAATTGTATCTAGAGATCGTGTTGATTATATGGATATTTCTCCAAAGCAGATTGTATCTGTAGCTGCAGCATGCGTTCCATTCCTTGAGCATGATGATGCTACTCGTGCACTAATGGGTGCAAACATGCAACGTCAAGCAGTGCCTATTATTAATCCAGAAAGTCCAATTGTTGGTACTGGTATGGAATATAGAGCTGCTAAGGATAGTGGTAGTGCTTTAATAGCTACTGAATCAGGTGTAGTTGAATATGTTGATGCAAAGAAGATTATCATAAAAGAAGATACTGGTCGTATCAAAAGATATGATTTATATCAATTCTTAAGATCAAACTCTGCAACTGCAATTATGCATCGTCCTATTGTATCTGTTGGTGAAAGAATAGATGCTGGTGATATTATTGCTGATGGTCAATCTATGAAGGATGGAGAATTAGCATTAGGTAGAAATGTTAGAGTTGCATTCATGACATGGGAAGGCTATAACTTTGAGGATGCTGTTATCATGTCTGAAAAGATGGTATATGATGATGTATATACATCTTTACATATTGATGAATTTGAAATTGATTGTCGTGATACTAAGCTAGGACCTGAGGAATTCACTTATGAAATTCCAAATGTAAAGGAAGAAAGTAAGAGAAACCTTGATGCTAATGGTATTATTATTCCTGGTTCTGAGGTAAAAGAAGGAGACATTCTTGTTGGTAAGACTACTCCTAAGGGACAAACAGATCCAACACCAGAAGAAAAGCTACTTCTTGCAATATTTGGTGAAAAGAGCCGTGATGTACGTGATTCATCTTTACGTGTTCCTCATGGAGGAGGAGGTGTTGTTCAATCTGTTCAACACTTTACTAAGGATAAGGATACATTGAATCCTGGTGTACGTGAGGTTGTTCGTATTTTCATTATTCAAAAGCGTAAGATCCAAGTAGGAGATAAGATGGCTGGACGTCATGGTAATAAGGGTGTTATTTCTAATATTTTACCAGTTGAAGATATGCCATTCTCTAGTGATGGTAGACCTATTGATATTATGCTTAACCCACAAGGTGTTCCATCTCGTATGAACATTGGACAGGTTCTAGAGCTTCATTTAGGTATTGCTGCTCAAAAGCTTGGTGTTAAGGTATCTACCCCAGTATTTGATGGTGCTACAATTGAGGATATTGAAGATATTATGCGTGAAGCTGGAATGCCTCTAGATGGTAAAGAGGTTCTATATGATGGTAGAACTGGTGAACCATTTGAGAATAAGATTTCAGTAGGTATAATGTATTTCGTTAAGCTTTCACACATGGTTGATGATAAACTACATGCTCGTAATGTAGGTAAATATACTCTAGTTACTCAACAACCAATGGGTGGTAAGGCTCAAAATGGTGGTCAACGTTTTGGTGAGATGGAGGTTTGGGCTTTACAAGCATATGGTGCTGCTCATACTCTACGCGAAATGATGACTGTTAAATCAGATGATTTAGTGGCAAGAGATCGTACATTTGATGCTATTGTTGGTGGACATCCAATTCCTGAATCATCAATTCCTGAATCATTTAGAGTATTAACTCGTGAATTACAAGCATTAGGTATTCATGTTGAATTAATTAATGAAGATGGAGAAAATGAAGTTAATCGTTCTATTGTTGATTTTAAGATTAGAGAAGTAAATGACAATAGAGCTAATCATAATACAAAGGTATTAGATTTTGATGGTTCAAAAGCTAATAATGAAAATGAATAATTGGGAGGAGTTTAAATGAGTAAGCAATACAAATATATTAAAATTGGTTTAGCATCTCCTGAAGAAATTTTATCTTGGTCATATGGAGAGGTTTTAAAGCACGAAACTATTAATTATCGTACCTTAAAGCCAGAACCAGATGGATTATTCTGTGAAAAAATCTTTGGTCCAAGCAAGGATTATCAATGTGCTTGTGGTAAATCAAAGCGTAATACCGATAAAGGTAAAAAGTGTGAAAAATGTGGTGTTGAAATAACTGAATCTAAGGTACGTCGTGAGAGAATGGGTCATATTAAGCTTGCCTCTCCAGTAGTACATACGTGGTTTATTCGTAATACTCCTTCTCCACTAGCTACATTATTAAATTTAAAAACAAAGGTTCTAGAGGAAATTGTTTATCTAGCATCTTATATTGTTATTAATCCAGGTAGAAATACAGGATTAGAAAAAGGTATGGTTTTATCTGAACAAGATTATGCAAAGAAATGTGAGGATTTTCCAGGCCAATTTACTGCATTAACTGGTGCAGAAGCAATTAAAACATTATTAAAGGATATTAATCTTGAGGAAGAAGCAAAGAAATTAAGAGAGGAATTAAAAACTCCATCTAAACAAACTCGTGATAAGACAATTAAACGTCTTGAGATTGTTGAAGACTTCTTAAGAAGTGATAATAAGCCTGAATGGATGATACTTGAAGTATTACCAGTTATTCCACCAGCATTAAGACCAATGGTTCAGCTTGAGGGTGGTAGATTTGCTACTACAGATTTAAATGATTTATATCGTCGTATTTTAAATCGTAATAATCGTTTAAAGAAGCAATATGAGCAACACGCTCCTCATCTAATTACAAAGAATGAGAAAAGAATGCTTCAAGAAGCAGTTGATGCTTTAATCGACAATGCAAAAAGAGGTAAAAAGGCTGCAGTAGATAAGGCTCATAAGCTAAAGAGCTTATCTGATATGCTTAGAGGTAAGCAAGGTCGTTTCCGTCAAAACCTATTAGGAAAGCGTGTTGATTATTCAGGACGTTCAGTTATCGTTGTTGGTCCCGAATTAAAGATGTATCAATGTGGTATTCCAAAGGAAATGGCATTAACATTATTCAAGCCATTCGTATTAAGAGAATTAATGAGAGCTGGTAACAGCATTGCTGTTGCTAATAAGATGTGTGATAACCAAGAATCAAGTGTTTGGGGTATTCTAGAAGAGGTTATTCGTGAACATCCAGTATTATTAAATCGTGCTCCTACTCTTCACCGTTTAGGTATTCAAGCATTTGAACCAGTATTAATTGAAGGAAAGGCAATTCGTCTTCATCCATTAGTATGTACCCCATTTAATGCAGACTTCGATGGTGACCAAATGGCTATTCACGTACCTTTATCAATTGAGGCACAAGCTGAAGCAAGATTATTAATGCTTGCATCTAATAATATTCTAAATCCAAAGGATGGAAAACCAGTTGTTACTCCATCTCAGGATATGATTTTAGGTAATTATTATTTAACATTAGAGCGTAATGGTGAAGAAAATGAAGGTCATTTCTATAAGGATTATGATGAAGCATATATGGCTTATAAGAATGGTGTAATTACTCTTCATACTCGTATTTTTGTTGATATTTCTTATTTACCTGAATCAAAATTCCAAGGACATAAATTACCATCTAAATACTTATTTACTACAATGGGTAAGATGATTTTTAATGAAATTCTTCCTACTGAATTCCCATATTTAAATGAACCTACAGAGGAGAATTTAACTAAACAAACACCTTCTAAGTATTTCTTAGATACTACAAATCTAGAGGCATCTCGTGAGGAATTATTATCTCATGCAGAAGTAAAGCCATTTGTTAAAAAGTTTATTGCTAGAATTATTGCTGAAGTATTCAAGAGATTTAAGATTACTGAAACTTCAAAGATGCTTGATAGAATCAAGGATTTAGGATTTAAATATTCTACAATTGCCGGTTTAACTATTTCAATGGCTGACGTACTTGATTATAAAGGAAAGCATATTCGTGTTGAAGAAGCAGAGAAGAAGGTTGATGAAATCACTAACTTCTATGAAATGGGTTTATTAACTAATAAGGAACGTAAAAAGCTTTCTGTTGCAGAATGGCAAAAGGCTCGTAACGAAATTCAAGAAGGTCTATGGAAGGAATTATCTAGTCAAAAGGATAATCATATCTTTATGATGGCTGATTCTGGTTCTCGTGGTAATGCATCTAACTTTGCACAGCTTGCAGGTATGCGTGGATTAATGGCCGATACTGCTGGTGAAACTATCGAGGTTCCAGTAAAGGCAAACTTCCGTGAAGGTCTATCAGTATCTGAATTCTTTATTTCTACCCATGGTTCAAGAAAGGGTTCAACAGATACAGCCTTAAAGACTGCTGAATCAGGATATTTAACAAGACGTTTAGTAGACGTATCTCAAAGTGTTGTAATCTCATGTGAGGATTGTGGTACTGAAAAGGGCTTCTATGTAGAAGATATTGTTGATGAAAATACATTAGAAAATGGTAGTCCAAAAGTTATTGTTAATTTATATGAGCGTTGTATTGGTAGATATGCTGCAAAGGATGTAATTAATCCAGAAACAGGTGAATTAATTTGTGCACGTAATGAAATGTTTACAGAAGAGACTGCACAATTAGTTAAAGAAGCAGGTATCAAGAGAGTTTGTTTACGTACTAATATTACCTGTGCTGCAAAGACAGGCGTTTGTATGAAGTGTTATGGTAGAAATCTAGCAACTAATATGGTTGTTGAGGTTGGTGAGGCAGTAGGTACTATTGCTGCTCAATCAATTGGTGAGCCAGGTACCCAATTAACAATGCGTACCTTCCATACAGGTGGTGTTGCATCAACTGCAGATATTACACAAGGTCTTCCTCGTGTTCAGGAACTATTTGAGGCTCGTAAGCCAAAGGGTAAAGCAACAATCACTGAAATTGATGGTGTAGTAACTAATATCAAAAATACTAAAGCTGGTAAGGATATTATTATCACTAATGAAGCAACTGGTGAGGAAAAGAAATATACAGTTGATGCTACATCTGAATTATTAGTACAAATTGGTCAAGAAATTAAGCGTGGATCTAAGCTAATGAAGGGTTCTATCCATCCAAAGGAATTATTAAGAATCCTTGATGCTGAAGCTGTACAAAAGTATATTATTGAAGAGGTTCAAAAGGTTTACCGTTCTCAATCAGTAGAAATTTCTGATAAGCATATTGAAATAATAGTTCGTCAAATGATGAGAAAGATTTTAGTTGTTGTAGAAGGAGATACTGATTTATTACCTGGTAAGGATGTATCTATTGCTAAGTTTAAACAAGCAACTAGCCAAGCATTACATAATGGTGGTAAGTTGCCAGTAGGTAAGCAATTATTATTAGGTATTACAAAGGCTGCATTAGCTTCTGAATCATTCCTATCAGCTGCATCATTCCAAGAAACTACAAGAATTCTTACTACAGCCGCAATAAAATCAAAGAGCGACTCATTATTAGGAATTAAAGAAAATGTTACAATTGGTGGCTTAATTCCTGCAGGTACTGGTATACTTGTAGAGGATACATTTACTTGTGAGCATAGACCAGTTGAAGAGACTGTTTATGATCAAGTAAATAATGTCGCAAATGATTCTTATGATACTGATCAACAAAGTTATCTAGATCTTATTAGAGAAGAAGATGATGAAGATGATTCATCTGACTTTGATGCTAATTTCGAAGAAACTAGCCTAGATGATTTAGATTAATTTAAAAAGGACACTAAATAATACCTATTACTAAAAGGGATTATGGTGTCCTTTTTTTGTACAATAATTTTGTATATTCTCTAATTAATGGATGTAAATCCTTTGAAATATTATTTTTAAATTGGAAGCAATTTTTGTTCATTGTAATTTTCCTCTCTTTTGTTATTTACAATGAACATTATATCAAATTTGAAACGAAAGTAAAAAGAGCACTTTCATCGCGATGCGATTTAGTGCAATCTCAATATTAGCTGGTATATAATTGAATTCTAATACTTGTTCTTCTCCTAAACAAAACATTTTTCTACATACAGGATAAGTATTATTTTGTTCTAGTTCTACTACTTTATAATTAATTCCATTAACTGCTCTGGATTCATTATTGTTTTTAAGAATTTTTTCTTTGAGCTTTATCTTGCGTATAATTTAAGGTGTCTTCACACGCCCTTTTATTTTGTATGATTATATTTGACTTAAATAAAAAAATAAATATATTTTTTGTTGAAAAATAACATCGTGAAAAGTATAATAAGAAATTGGAAACAATACATTTAGTTTATAAATGTAATTATTTGAATATTTATGAAAAGGAGGGAAAAAGTGAAAAAGAAAAGTATTCTTTTGATGGTGATTCTTTTTGGAGTCGCTTGTACAGGTTGTAGTTCTCATAACCAAAGCAAAGTAAAAACAGTATATGGTGATACTTACATATACAAAGTGTTTTCTGAAAATGAGGCTGCAATTGGAGATTTACAACGTGGAAATCGAGTCAGTACGTATTTTATTCCGGTAATTCTCGACGGATATAGGGTAACACAGCTAGGGTACCCGAGTGGACTTTTTTTTGTAGGAAATGGAAGCTTTTCACAGGACCCGTCGGATATTAATGTTGAGAGATTCTATTATCCATCTACAATAGAACGTATTAATGATGGATATTTACTCTATGCTAGAAATTCGCTCGATGTTATGTATTGTGGAACAGTTGTTGATATTGCTAAATTAAACATAAATGGTAATTTATCCTATTATGTTCCTTTTCAGGATTATGAATCTTATCTAGAAATCTTTAGCGGGGATAGGAATCAACTGAAGAAGGCAAATGTTATTTATGATTTAAATTATGAAAATCATGAATATTACTATGTTGATTATGTGGAAGAAACTCAAAAGATAGAAAATATTCCTCCATCACCAAGTCGAGAAGGGTATTCTTTTGAGGGGTGGTATAAGGAAAATACTTTTCTACAGCAATGGGATTTTACGACAGATATGGTTTTACTTGAGGAAGGTGTGAATGAATTACGCCTTTATGCAAAATGGAAAAGAAATGGAGTAATAAATGAAAACAATTAAAAAGCAATTTGTTGTCTTGATATCTGTTTTTTTTGTTGTTTTATATGCGTTTTTTGGATCAAATGTATATGCAAAATGAACTAATGAAAAATGGACATTACACGAAAAAACAAAGATTTATAGTAGTACTGAGAAAGACTTTTTTACAGGATGTGAAAATTATCAGAATTACCAATCATCGACACCGGGTATTACAGTTTTAACTCATGGTTTGGGGGCATTTGCTTCACATTGGAGTAATACTTTAGCCAGTGGTGATTCAGAGCTTGCCTATAATAAGGCATCCTTGATTACTAAGATTTCTGAGCAGTTGAATTATAATGTAGATATTTATTTGGCCGCTTGTCAAACCCAAACAGTTTTTACACTGACTAAGTACAATTGGAATTTTACATCTAAGGCTGAAGTGGAGAGAATTAATGACGCATCTAAACATATAATTCTTTTATTTCAAAGTGGTGATCCTTCAAATTCGAATGATTATGTTTATAAAGAATTTGAAAATGTGGTAGATACTGTATCCTTACAATATAAGTCTCTTACAGGTGTTCTTCCAAGATTAAATCTTGTTGGTCATAGTAGAGGCGGAATTACGAATATTAGGTATGCAACAGAACATTATTATAACGTTGCAGCTATGTATAGTCTCGGAACACCATACAATGGTTCCGCTTTAGGCGCTTGTGATGGTGTCTTGGAATTATTAGATTATAAGATGGGTGAATATCCAGACGGCACTAATAAGTATAAACCTGGTGTAGAGAATATTTTGAATAAAGAAGAAGCTATTCAAATTCGAGATAATTGGAATAAAGCATATGACCCTAATTCACAGTTAAAGGTCATTGCTTTAGGATCTGCAACTTCTATTAGCTATATTGATGCATTTGTTCAGGATGTTGCAAATGGAAATTCAAAATATTCATCGGCTGTACAAAATTATACGGATTTGGTTAGCTTTATTGCTGAACTAATTAAAACTTTACCTAAAACTACAGGTGCTACCCTTGATTTGATTGGTGGCTTTGCAGAAGTACTTGATTTCTTCGAAATCAATGTTTACGATGAAATAATAACTAGATTCAATGAGGATTGGGCAGGATCTTTAACTGTAGAGGAAGGAAATAAGATTCTTGATTTATATACAGTACTTAATGGCGAACCTGTATTGATGGATGACTTATTCATTGATGTAAATTCACAACTAGGATTATTTGAAGATAGAAACAATTTTAATGGATTTATCAGACGACTTAAGGTTTTTGAACCAGAGGATCTTAATGAAAATAGAGCAATACCATCACAACCAGCTGTAGTTCATAATATGGAAACTATGAATGCTTCCTATACTAGATATATTTCGACTGGATTGTTGTATGGAACAAATACTAAATCCCCTGAAAAAATTGACGATTTAGGTAAAATCAATGCTTCCTTTATAGGAGAGAAAGTAGTTGAATTCACTCCTGCTGCAACTGGTATAAGAACAATTGATTCGAATTGCACATACTCAGTATGTGAAAAAAATGGTACTGAAGTCTCTGTTGAAAACAATCAGGCAGAATTCGTACAGGGAACCACATATTATATTGTGTTACAAACTGATAAGAAGGAAAATGTATCTCTCACATTAGATATTTCTTCAAATTATGGAGGGTTAAATTATTTAACAGCGAATTCTAAATATGTTTATAGCATATCCTCAATTAATCAAGGAATGTATGTTTTAACTAGCAATAATTCCTCTATTGTCTTTTATGATTTAGACGGAAACCGCATCTCTCACATTTATTCTAATGGTTCAAATAAGAATTATCTTATTGTTCATTTCACAGGTAGGGAAGATTGTGCAGTTACACTTGACTTTACAACCCCTTCATGTATCAATGAAAATGAATTAGGTGATTCTTATAATATGTATGACTTTGTATCAATAACAAATACATATGGTACACCTATATCATATCAACTAACTGTAGATAAAAATGCACAAGTGATGTTTTATAATTCTAGTAATAGTTCTTTGACTTATCCATCAGAAAATGGAAGATCAAAGAAATATTCTATTTCCATTTTAAGTGGGGATACAGTATATATCCATTTCCTTTCTGATACAGATGCACAAATGATGGTGGAAGAAAACCAAGTCTTTTGGTTTGTGAATGGAGTGAAAGTTACGGCATCAAGTTATGAGATTTATTCTAATAGAAACTATCAAGTTAAATTGATGACAAGAAATGGCGAAGAATTACATAATGTAGAAGAGAATTATATTCTTTCTGAAGAAATAGATTGGATTAAAAGAGTTGGATCAACTGTTAAGGTTACCGATAAAGCACTAATTGGTCGTACAGTAACAACTCACCATATGTCATATCCTAATAAGGTTTTAACATTGAAGGTTATTCCACTAAGAATATTTACTGTTAATATAATAAATGACGATGTCATAACTTTTGATTGGAGTAAAGTGAATTATGCAGACCAAATTAAATGTGTGGATTGGAAAATAATCTATGGCTCTTCGAGTATGAACTTTAGCGTGACTCAAAAAACTTATACACTTACATCGTATGAATTATCTAGATTATCAGAGAATTGTACATTCTCACTTGTTGCGGTTCAATATGAATATGGCAATTTTGATAGTACATATTTTACTGGATATAATAATTCTTTTAATGCATATTACAAAGGTGGCTCGGGAACAGCTTCCTCCCCATATCAAATCAATTGTGGAAGACATTTAAAAAATATATCTAAGCATGATTCGTCTTATTTCAAACTTACCAACGATATTAATTTGTCTTCATGGACTCCTATATATTTTGGTGGAACACTTGATGGAGATAATCACGACATTAACTATATGTCTATAAATTGTAATGGTAGCAAAAATTATGGATTGTTTTCCTCAAATAGTGGTACAGTGAAAAGAATATATTTCAATAGTGCTGTGTTATCATCTTCTTTAGAAAGTAGTGTTGCTTGGGCAGGTGTAGTTGCAGGATATAATTATGGTACCATTCAGTATTGCTATGTCATTGGTGCAACGATTAATGCCAAGACCGCATCTGCATGCTTTGGAGGAATTGTTGGTTATAATTCTGGAACAATAAAGAATTGTAGTTGTAGAGACTCAATTATAACTGTATCTGGAAATGGCGGTGGTATTGCTGGAAAGAATACAGGTACTATCACTTCATCATATGTATCTTCAGCATCTATTACATATGTATATACTAAGCCATCATCGTCCAGTGATTATAAGGCATATAATGGAAATGTTGGAGGACTAGTAGGATACAATTCTGGTACAGTTATCAGTTGTTCTGCAGGTGGACAGATTACCTGGTATGAAATCAAAGATAATCGAGACATTTATCCTTCTTTAGGTACGCTGTTTGGACAAAATAAAGGTACCTACTCGGATTGTAACTCATATATGGGCTATAATATTCATTATTATTATTGGTATTTTATTGGATGGTATGACCAAAGTGGACGCTGTTTTAAGGTTGATGATGGAAAAGTTGGCTATCAGCCTGAATAGAATTCTTTTGTAATACGATAAAAAATAGTATACTATTAGAATTAGTGAAAAGATGGAGGTTTATGTATGCTTGAAGTAAAACATATTGGAAAAATATATAAGACCGAAGAAAAGAATAATGTAGTTGCCCTTGATGACATAAATCTCTCTTTTCAAAATACTGGGCTTGTCTTTATTCTTGGTCCTTCTGGCTCTGGAAAAACGACATTATTAAATCTAATTGGTGGAATTGATCAAAAAACAGAAGGAGAAATTCTATTGGATGGCAAAGAGATTACTGCTTTTTCTTTAGAAGAATATAGAAGAAATGTTGTTAGTTTTGTATTTCAAGAATTTAACTTGCTTTATAATCTTAATGTGTATGATAATGTTTCTCTTGTATCATTCGCGAAGGATAAAGAACAAAAGGATAAAGTGGTACATGATATATTATCTAGCGTGAATCTTGTCGGTTATGAGCATAGAAGAATTCAAGAGCTTTCTGGTGGTCAAAAACAAAGAATTGCAATTGGACGAGCTCTAGCCAAGGGATGTGAAATCTTATTATGTGATGAACCTACAGGTAATTTAGATTCTACCGCTAGTATAGAAGTATTTGATTTGTTGAAAGAAATATCGAAAGAAAAACTTGTAATCGTAGTATCACATAATAGTGAAATGGCGGAAAAATACGCTGATCGTATTTTGTCAATTCGTGATGGAAAAATTGAAGATGATCGAATGATTCATGAGATTCCATTTGAAGAGAAAGAAAAGAAAAAAAAGAAAGAAAAGAACCATGTTTCCTTTTCATCGATTTTTAATTATGCATTTTCTAGTTTATTTTCTAGTCCATTAAAAACGATGGTTTCCACAGCTCTTTTGATTTTATCCTTGCTTTCTATTTGTTGTATGGTTATATTTTTGACTTATAGCTCAGAACATATCATTTCGATATCTTCGAAAGCAGATTCTATTGAATACATAGTTCATAACACTGGTTCTGATGAACAACCGAATGCTTTATATTATGGTTCAAAGCTCGGAAATATAAATGCAACTATGTTTAAGGATAATCTTATGGAGGGGTATTCTATTCAAAATACAACATTTTATGTTGTAAATGATAAGAATAAGAGTATTCTAGACAACTATTCATATTATTTTCGTGAGGATTTAGACCAAAGTAGTTGCTATGTTACAGATTATTATGTTCGATATGTTCTATCTTCTGACAATAAATATAAGATAGAGGATTTCTCAAGCTTGGAAGATTTAAAGAATACGGATGTTTATTTCAACGAAGTCTTTCAATATAAGATAGCTGGTATAATTCAAACTGATTATTCACGATTTTACGATGAGCGCGGGAATATAAAAGAGTATAGTTCCATGTATTCGGATTATAGGGATTACATGGCTGATTTTATGATGAAGTCGTACTATGAATATAATGTTATTTTTGGTAATCATGAAACATTTGAAGGAATATCATATGGTAATTCCCGATTAAATTTTTATTCTAGCTCGTGCAATATAGAAGTAAAAAATAAAGAATATGTTGGAAAGCTTTCATCACTTACTTTGGAATGTATTGGAGAAAAGAGTTCAGTTGATTTCTTTCTGGAAGATGGTCATTTCGGCTCAGTATCAAAAGAAGACTCCTATACAAAGAAGATTTCAATGAAACAAAGTGAGATTGTCGTATCACCATATTTGTATGATTTCATCTTTGGTACAAGAACGAATTGGGATGACGTTTATTTGGAATATCGTGATGGCATGAATCAGGATTCTTTGGTGAATGGAATATTGTCTCATTTGGGAGAAGTGGTAAGCTTTTCAGTAATCATAGATGAAAAGACAATCGAAATATCAAATGTTACTATTATTGGTGTTAGTACAGAGTATTATTCGGAAGAGAAAATTAATTTTACAATTTATGGACTTGAACATATGGGTGGAATATCAAACTCATCCTTAACATACTCGGTGGTAGGAATCGCAGATTGGACAAAGGTAGCAAATAAGAAAAAAATGCTGGATTCATTACGTGATAACAATATAGTTTTAGCAGGTGCTAAATATAATATTGCATATTCTATGGAATACCAGTTTAAGATGATGAGCTTATTCTTTACGGGATTGGCAGCTATCTTGGGCTTAATTGCTTGTTTTTCAGTTATAAATCTAGTAAATCATAGAATACGTGATAATAAGAAGCCAATTGGAATCCTTTATGCATCTGGATGTAGAAAGCATGAAATAATTTTTATGTATTTAATTCCAGTGATGATTATCACCCTTTTATCACTTGTTCTATCGATATTCTTGACTCTTATAGGTTGTATCATTTTAAACAAAATAATTTCTCATAGTGGAGTAGGGTATGTTCCTTTATTACATATTAATTATCAGACAATTCTAGTATTATTTTCTTTTGGTATTCTTGTGATTTTGTTAAGTTTTATTACTTTAAAAAGATACCTTGATAAGAATCCAATGGATATAATACGATAAAGAAAAGGTGCTATTTTAGATTCTTTGAAAATCCGGTTAGAAGGTAGGATGTTATTGGCAAAAACGAACATGAGGTATAGAACAACATTATATTTCAGGGTATAATTATTAAATTATTTGAGGAAATTATCATTTTTAACAACACAAAACAGGGGGTAATCTCAAATTCTTTTTTTTAAAACATACCATATCTTTATAGTTAACAAAATAAAATCTGCTCATCAAGCGGCTGCTAGCGTTAAAACGCGGTTGTTAGGTGTTTCACATGCCCCTTAAGGGGCTTGTGAAGTTATAGGTCCTTATAGGGGGAGTCTAAAAATCACCCGTTGAACGGGTGGATTGTTATTTTATTATCTTTAATTATAAACAAAATTTAATTAAAAACCTAACTATCTAAAAGTTAGGTTTTTAAGCTATATATTAATATTCACAATTCTTAGGTGTTCTTGGATAAGGTATAGCATCTCTAATATTTTCAATACCAGTTAGATACATAATTAATCTTTCAAAGCCCATACCAAATCCTGAATGTACACAACCACCATATCTTCTAGTATCTAAATACCAATCAATACCATCCTTTGAAACATGAAGCTCTTCCATTCTAGCTAAAAGCTTATCAAGATTCTCCTCTCTTTGAGAACCACCCATTAACTCTCCTGCATGTGGTACTACTAAATCAACTGCAGCTACAGTTTCATTGTCTGGATTTAGCTTCATATACCAAGCTTTAATATCCTTTGGCCAATTAGTAATAAATACTGGTCCATTAAAGTATTCAGTAATATATCTTTCATGCTCTTTTGAGATATCATCTAAGTAGCTAGGCTTAAATTCCCATTTAACTGGAGCCTTTAATAAAATATCTACAACATCATGATGAGAAATTCTTGTAAATTTAGAATTAATGATATCATTAAGTTTAGCTTTTAAGCCTTTTTCAACAAATTGATCGCAGAAATCAATTTCATCCTTAGCATTTTCAAGTACATATGCTATTACAGATTTAAGCATTTCCTCTTCAATATCCATTAACCCCTCTAAATCACAAAATGCCATTTCTGGTTCAATCATCCAGAATTCATTTGCGTGAGTTTGAGTATTAGAATTCTCAGTACGGAAGGTAGGACCGAAAGTATAAATATCGCTAAATGCCATTGCGAAAGTCTCTCCTTGTAATTGACCAGAACCAGTAATCCAAGCTTGCTTTCCAAATAAGTCCTTACTAAAATCAACCTTTTTATTTTCATCTAAAGGTAAATTATTCATATCAAGTGTAGTAATCTTAAACATTTGATCGCTACCTTCGCAGTCAGCACAAGTAATTAATGGTGTATGAACATATAAATACCCTCTAGATTGGAAATAATCATGAATTGCCATTGCGGCAACACTACGAATTCTAAAAACAGCATTAAATAAATTTGTTCTCGCTCTTAAATGAGCATTTTCTCTTAAGAATTCCTTTGTATGTCTTTTAGGTTGAATAGGATAATCCTCAGGACAATCTCCAAGCATTTTAATTTCAGTTGCGTGAACCTCAATAGGCTGCTTATTATTAGGAGTTAATACAACCTTACCCTTTACTTCTACAGAAACTCCAGTTCTAAATTTAGATATCTCTTGGAAATTATCTAATACATTATCATATACAACTTGAATGTTAGTAACGGTTGAACCATCATTAACATTTAAAAAACCAAATTGAGCTTGTGCTCTATTAGTTCTAACCCAACCATAAATTAGAACCTCACGTTCTTTTTTTTCAATCAATAATTCTTTAATGTGATCTCTTTTCATATTTCCTCCATAAAAAAAGTCCTTAGATAATCTAAGGACGAATAATCGCGGTACCACCTTAGTTCTATATATAAATATAGCCCTCAAATCCTTAACGCGGAAAACGGATGGTTCTACTTAATTTCTTCCATCGCTCAAAGGTGTTGTCCATTAGTATCCTTATCTATTTTCACCTAACATAGACTCTCTAAAAAGGAAATCTAATTTTCTCCTTATCAACGCTTTCTTTTATTATATATCAAATTATTATCTTTTCAAGCAAATAAATAATTAATTTTAATAATTATTCATATTTATTTTTATTAATCATATATTTTGATAGAAGGTGATGTTATGGCAGTAGTAAAGCATACCAATGCTGAAATTAAGCTTCTAGCAAGATTAATGAGAGCAGAAGCAGAAGGAGAAGGCAAAAAAGGAATGCTCTGTGTTGGTAATGTTGTTGTTAATCGTTGTTTAGCTAGATGTTATGAATTTAAAAATCAAAAAACAATAGAAGCAGTAGTTATGAAAAAACCAGGAGGCTTTGAGGCCACCTCCAAGGGTTATTTCTATCAAGCCGCAAGAAAAGTAGATATAGATCTTGCTAAAAGAAACCTTAATGGAGAAAAATTCCATCCTGCTTCATATGCTTTATGGTTTTATAATCCATTTGGAGAACCCTGTAGGTCTAGCTGGTGGGACCAAAGCCTAACAGGTAAATATAAAAATCACTGTTTTTATTCACCAGATTCAAAATCTAATTGCTATTAAAGAAAGGAAAAATTAAAATGAATTATTATTATCCAATGCCCCCTTATTATCCATATCAAAACCAAGGATATCCAATACCTAATCCAAATACTGATACATCAAGTGATGAATCTTCCTATATTGAAAATATTTTAAGATTAAATTTAGGAAAAATGGTATCAGTATATATGAATTTTGAAAACTCTCAATGGGGTTCAAAAATATTTAAAGGAAAGCTAGAAGCTGCAGGAAAGGACCATATAATATTATCAGATCCAACCACTAATATGAGATACTTACTTCTTACAATATATTTAAATTATATTACATTTGATGAAGAAATAAATTATTATTATCCATATCAAAATCAACAAAAATAGATTGATATTTTAATAATTATCTACTAAAATATAAACATAAAGAGAGGTAAATATTATGTGTATATTTTGTAAAATAATAAATGGAGAAATACCATCAAGTAAGGTATATGAGGATGATAAGGTTTTAGCTATTTTAGATATATCACAAGCAACTTATGGGCATACTCTAGTACTACCAAAGAAGCATTATGATAATCTATTAACTATAGATGATGATATTTATCAAGATACAATGCTTGTTGCAAAAAAATTAGCTAAGGCTATAAATCAGGCAACATCCTCAGAGGGAGTAAATATTTTAAATAATTGTAATGAGGCAGCAGGTCAAACAGTAATGCATTTTCATGTTCATATAATTCCAAGAAAGAAAAATGATGATGTAAAAATAGAATTTACTGAGCATAAATATGATTTAAATGAAGTAAAAGAAAAGATAATTAAAGCCTTATAACTAAAGTAAAAAAGCACCAATCGGTGCTTTTTATCATGTGTGCCGGGCACGGCACTAATCTTACTGGTGAAAGTCCAGTCACG
>CAMEJG010000038.1 GCA_945919465.1 uncultured Anaeroplasma sp.
ATGATAATAATAAAACTATAAAAATAATGGTAGGTGCCTATCAAATATGCTTACGCTTTTTATATATAAAATATATTTTATATATAATGAAACCATAAAAATAAGAAATATGGAATTTTTGAGGTCAACTGGTAGAAAAAATATTGTTGACATGGCAAAAAATGAAGGTTATAATCAAGTCAAGAAAGAAAAAATGGGTATAAAAGAAAAAATGGGTATATTTTATATTAAAATATAAATATTTATCAGGCAAAGCAGAAGAAATTCTGTGACGCAAAGCTATAGGGTCTTAACAAGACAGCCAGTTGCAGAGGTTTTTTTTAACTTTATGACTGGTTTTTATTATTTTAAGGGGTGATTGAGATAATATGAAAAGAAAAATTAATATGATTATTTCATTAGTCTCACTATCTGTCACCTTATGTTTATTAATTGTAACAATGTTTGCTTGGTATACTTCAAATAAAAATGTTTCAGCAAATGGTATTATGGGCTCATCTGAAGGAGATAACTATTCTTTGAAGCTTCAAAGAGGCTATTTTGATTCTAGTAATAACAAATGGAATTGGATTGATACGGAAACGCTATCATTTTCAAATATTAGTCCAGGAAATGTATTTTTTTTCAGAATTGTAATGGATTCATCTGATAAAAATAGCTTTACAGCTGTATTTAAAGACATTGATTCTGAATTACAAGAAAATAAATTAATAATAGAAAATGGGTATGTGTGTTTAAAAAATAGTTCGAATAATATACCTTTATATAAAATTACAGATGGTAAAGTGAAAATTAGTGAAAATAATGATAAAACTTTATATTCTATTGATGGTAATAATATATATTTAGCTGATTATAAGATTCATAATACTTTTTATTTTTATTCTATTGGTACTACTGAGCCAACAAATAATTCAATAGTTGCTTATGACAAAGAAGAAACTAAGAAACTATTGAGTGCATCAGATTTATCATTTAATTTTACTCTTAATAATACTTCAAATTGTTACTACTTTGCTTTAGAATTTAATGAAGATAAATCTTTAGAAACTATAAATGGTGTTTCTTGCAGCAATGCATATTTATATCAAAAATTAATTATAGGTTATATTTCTGTTACAAAACAATAATAAATGGAGGTGAGAAAATGAAACAAAGAGTATTTAAATTTATAATGGTTTTTATATTATTTGGGTTTGTTGTCTCACTTACGTATACATTTGCTTGGTATACCTATACTTCTAAAATAGGTAAAATAGATGCAGATACTAAAGATATAGCTTTTACATATACATTTAATGATAGCACTGAAATTAATATTAATAGCTATTCAATAACAAATTTAACATTTTTTGATATTGATGATCCTTATGAATTAAAATATTTTAATGATATGCATACTGTTATTAAGCTTGATATTGAAAATTATAGTAGTGATATTATAGATTATACAATTGATTTTTCAACTGAAATAAGTGAAATAAAAGATGGCGAAAATGTAATTTCTAGTGCATATGTTATTGGCTTTATAACTACTAGTGATGATATTAGTATTACTGATAATGGCAGTAATTCCATTAGCAATTATATTCAAGGAAATAAAAATGAAAGTGGTACTACATTTTCAAGTAGATATAATAATGATGCTACAAATCCACTAGAAATTTCAGATGGAAATAATCAAAACTCAAGTGTTACATTATATTTACATCTATTAGGTGTTCAAGAAATAGATACAGCAAATAATGACTTTTTATTTGGTAAAAATGGAGCTGTTTCTTATGAGTTTACATTAACTATTAAGGCAGTAGGAAGAACAAAAGATCCTATTGTAAATACTACACCATCTGGAACTAGTACACCAACTACATCAGGTACTACATCGACTACACCATTAACCACTACATCAACTGTTACTGAATAATTATAATAAAGGAGGTTGTGGGTTATGAAAAAGAAAAAGTTAATAATTTTTGGATTTATCCTAACCTCAATGCTTGCGGTAGGAGTAGTTTTTGCAGCATTTATTTTTCAAAGAGTTGTTGATTTTACTGCTGAAACAGGCAATATTACTTTGACAAATAAGTATTTTTATAATTATGCTTATAATGATAATATGAGAGTGGATTCTGTTTATAATGTTAATGGAATTGAATACTTAATAGAAGAAACTTATGGGGCTCCTTCTGAAACTACATTTCAAAGTTCTAAAACATATTATGTTAAAGGCACTTACATAAAAGCAACAGTAGTTGTTGGAGAAACAATACCTAGTAGCACCTACTATGAAGATAAAAATGGACGTTATGAATTGACAGAACATTCAGTTTTTACAATTGGAACAACTTATTATAAAAAAGAAAGTGATGATGGATATACTCCTACTACTTCAGTTACAATCGGAAATGGAATAGCTTCAGGAGAATATTATATTTTAGAAATTAATTATAAAGGAATTACAGGAATTAGATTAATTCTTGATAAAGACAAAGTTCCAAAATCATATACAATTGATGAAACTAAAAAGAAAATTACTATTGATAATTGCATTATTTCTTGTGAATTAAATTTAAAAACAGGGTTGGTTAGTGCGACAACCAATAATAAAGACTATTATGTAGTAATTAATTCTGATAAAACTGGATTTATTGTTCTTAATAAAAGTCTAGAAAATAAACGCCAAACTATAAAAGCTGTGGATGGAAATACAACAATTCGTTGTAGTGCGACAGTTAATAAAAATGATTCTAATAATATATATTTAAACCAATTAGGTTTTGGATTTGAATTTACTAATACTATTCCTGTTTATGTAAGAATACATATTCAAGATGCATGGATATTGACAAAACAGTATTCATCTACTAAAAAAGAAACTTATTCTATAAAGGACCAAATATCTGGTGTTTCTCCTTTTGCTATTACAGATTCAAATTGGTATTATAATCCTACTGAAAATATTGCATATTTAAAGCAAATTGTTGCTGAATCTGAAGTAGATGAAGAGAGTGGTAATTTAATCCCAAGTTTATATGGTTTCAATGTGAATCAAGCATACTATTATATTCCTAATAGTATTGCTGCATATACTGAATATATGGATGTTCAGGTTTCATTTACAGTAGATATAGTTCAAGCTAATAGAGCAAAAGCAGTATGGGGTATTGATCCTAGTACTGATTTAGCATTATAGGAGGTAGTACCTATGAAAAAAAATAAATTAAAAATAAGAAAAATAATTACATTTACTAGTACAATTGTTTTATCTACAACATTAATAAGTGTAATTATTTTATTTATTATTGGAAATTTAAGTTTTTATAGTGTAAAAGATGAAAAACTAATAGACTATAATTCTTATAATGGTAATCAAGTATACATAAAAGATTCACAAGAACAATCAAATACAGATGATATTTCAATTTCTAGTGTTTCTAGTAGTACTGATTGTTCTGGGAAAATTATCACTATAGCTACAGCTGAAGAATTATATAAATTCTCTTCACTATGCAATTCTAATGAAAAATTTTTGGCCTATAACTATAAACTATTATGTAATATTGATTATAATGAATATATTGAAGATGATTTTATTCCAATAGGATGGAATAATAAAGCATTTAGTGGTTCTTTTGAAGGACAAGGCTATGAAATTAGAAATCTTGAATTTATAAATATTACTTCAAGTAATTCTTCAAGCTATACTGAAATGACTTATTTTTCAATGTTTTCAAAAGTATCTGGTTCAATTAAAAATTTTGGTTTAGTTGATCCTATAATTACTATTGCATCATTAATTGAAAGAATGATACAAAATGGTGGTGTTAGCTATATAGTTGGAGAAAATACTGGTACAGTAGAAAATGTATTTGTTAATAGTCTTTCAACAACATTATTAGATGAATGTGGTATTACTGCTGCTGGAGGATATAGAATAGCAGGATTATGTATTGCTAATGGTAATGGAGGAACTATTAAAAATAGTTATTTAGCTACAAATAGTTTATATAATTATACTTTGACTGATGTTACAGATTATGCAGAAATTGCAATTTCAAATGATGGAACTATAGAAAATTGTTATTTTTATAATTCATGTATTGATGATTCATCAACTCAAACCACAAATGGTCAATATAAATTTATATATTCTGACGATTCTGGATTTGTAGAAAAAGAAGGGTCTAAATATTATGGTACTTTGAAAAAAAGTTTGGCTGAATTAAATACTGCTTTTTCTTCTTTAAATTGGACTGTTTCAAGTGATCCAACAGATGAGAATATATTAATATCGGATTATTATTCTAATGAAACACCAATTAATAGAAAATTTAGTGATACTATAAGCTATTCAGAAGGAATTTATACTATAAATATAAATAATGTTAATGATTATTTATTTATGTATGAGTGTATGAATGGTAATAATTATTTTGCTTCAAGTGCTATCAATTATGTCTTAAATAATAATTTAGATTTGAGCGGAATACCGGCTATTCATTATTCATATTCTAGTGGTTTTGGTGCGACTATTGAAGGTAAAGAAATAGACCGTTCAGAATCTTTGGTAACATTAATTAATGGGGATAAATCAACTTATCCAACAATAATTAATGCTGAAATTTCTAATCCTATAAGAAAACAAACAATGTCAGGAATAGATGCTTATGGACTATTTCCGTATTTAATTGGTACAATTAAAAATATTAATATTATTGCTGATATTGATATGTCTAATATTACTGAAAGTGCAAATGTTAAAGCAATTGGTGCAGTTAGTGGATATTCAGAGGCAGGTATAATAAACAATGTTAATGTCAAAATCACAGCAAATTTAGAATCAACTGATAAGATTGGTGAATACTATTTAGGTGGAATTACAGGTATTTTAGGTGGAGAAGGATTAATAAAGTCCTCAACAACTTCTGGTAGTTTTAATTTAATTGCAAACGCAAATTATACTTCAAATTCATCATATATGGGTGGTATTTCGATTGGTGGAGTTGTTGGTTATATTGAAGATTCACTAGGATGTGTTAGTACTTGTTTAAATGCAATTAATATAACTTCAGGACTAGGGAATGCCAATGCTACATATGCAATTGGTGGTGTGATTGGAGCTGGATACACAACTGATTACAATGTTGAATTTAGAACAGAAGAGCTTGAAAATTTAGGTAAAATTATTGTCGGAGTTGAAAATAATTCTAGTGGAACAGTGACTTATTCAGCTACTTCATATTCAAACTTATATTTAGCAGGTGTTATTGGAAGACATTTAGGTGAAACAAAGCAAATACAAATGCTTGTTAATCAAGGTGAGATTAATTTATGTGGCTCATCCTCAGCAACACTTTCAATGATTGCTGGAGTAGAAAATGCTGATATAAGAAGTAGTGCAATAAATAATACTGGAGTTACTGCTTCTCAATTTAAGAATAAAAATGGTAATACATTATTTTATGCATCATCATTAACAAATAGAGCAGATATTAAGGTACTAAGTCAAACTTCAAATATTATCTATACTTCTGTATTAAATATTTCATCATCTAATAACGTTAAGTCAGTCATATCAAAATTATTTAATTTGAATAATAATAATGTTTATCCAGCTGACTCAATTAAAAGAAGACTATTGAAAATAGATGATTTTAATATTGATTCATATTATGTCAATACTTATGCAGCATGCCTAAATGCAGTAGGTACAACTAAAGAAAATGATGTTACAGTAGATACTATCTATAATCTTAGAAATATAAATTATATAAACAGTAGTGCAGTAGCTTCTAATTTAAAATATTCAGCCTTAGTACTAGGTGATAATGTTACTATTTCTCATGGTAAAAATGAAGGAAGTATAAAATTTAATTACACAAATAATATTACTGGTAATATCACATCAGTTGGAATTATCGATAATGTTGGAGAAAGTTCTTCATTATATGATGTTTATAATGGTGGAGATATGACATTAGATTGTAATATTTTAATTACAGGTGATGTTTATTTTTCTGGAATTTGTTATTCAAATAACCATGTTTATTCTGCTAATGATTTAGAAAAATTTAATCCATTAAGTGATAATTATGATTCATCTGCAGTAGGTGCAATCGATAATGTAATAAATAAAGGTACTATTTTAGTAACTAATTCAAATGCATATTCCATGATTACTTTCACTCCAGTACCAGTATTTAACGAAGTTTCTAGTAATAAGTTTGGTAATACAGTTATTGGAGAAGATTATAGAATTAATAATAGGCCCAATAATATCATTAAGGGAAATATTTTTATTACCGGTATTACTGCTATTAATAAGTCAGTTATTAATAACTCTTTTAATTTAGGAAATTTAACAGGTGTGAATTATGCTGTTGACAGTAAGGATAGTAATAATCTTGAAATAAATGTAAGTGGTTTTTCTATTTATAATATTAGTAATCAATCATACATTTTAAATAGTGCTAATAATGGAACCATAAAAGCAATAAATCTATATGGAAAAGAAAAAAATGCTTATAAAAAACAAGGTGATTTTTTGCTAGATGAATATAGTACTTGGGCTGATTGTAAAAATATAAATGCTTCTGGAATATCAATAAGAAATGATAAATGTTTAAATAATAATGGTGAATTAATCGATTATTTTGGTGGAAATAATCATTCTCAGCAAATTATTTCATTTACTATTAATTATGGTTCAATTTTTGCATATTCTAATGGTATGAATATTACTTCATCAGAATTAGAACCAGCATGTAAAGCATCTGGTATACTTGCTATGGGACTTTGTAATGTCATAAATACTGTAAATTATGGAAATATTTATGGATCTGAGTCTGCAGCTGGTATATTTGGTGTTGTATATTTTTCAAAGTTTAAATATGATGTAAATTATTATAATAAGGTAAATATAGCCAATTCTATTAATTATGGAAACATTTATCAAATAGATAAAGGACAAAATGCCTTTAGATATACGGATTCTTTTCGTGCAAATTATTCGGAATTAATAGGATTTACTGATGAAAACATTAATTCTAAAAATAAAGAAGAAACGGTATATACTTCATTAAGTGGTGATATTTCTAATACTGGAATATGGGGGATAATTACAAATTGTAATACTAATAAAAATTCTGGAATAGCTGTGTTTGCAAAAACAAATATTGAATCACCTACGTCAAGAGAGTATTGGACAGGCTCAATTTTTTCATTAGTTAATTTTGCTAATGATGAAAATGCCAAAAATATTGTTATTAGGTATTTAATTAGCTTTAATACTGAAATACCAATTGAAGGTAATGAAAGTGGATATTCTGCTGCATCTAGTGCTACAGATGTTTCAAAAATATATTCTTCATATCATAAAATTGAAGGAGGAATAGACTTGTTTTCAAAATACATGGGAAAACAAGTTACTTATTCACCACTTTCAACCGATAATGAAATAATTGGCTCAAATACATATGTTGGTGTATTTAATAAAGAATTTGTATTTAGAAAAGCAATTGAAGGAGATAATACTGTCCTTGATGCAAATATTGCATCTGATAAGCTTTTAAGTGATTATTTTGAATTTGTTGTTTATAATAAAATCAATGAAAAAATACTTGATAAGATTGGTTGGCGTAGTTTGGCATATAGTAATGCTGCTACATTATTTGCTACTAATTTAAGCAATATTAAAGTATATTATGATACATATTCTACTATTAATAATGAAGAATATAATAAAGATTTATCTGCTTCATTATCTGTTGGAACTTGGGTAGTAAATTCAGAGGCTAGCCTTTTAATGGAATTGGTAGAAAAATATACAAATGAAAAAACAATAGAAGAATTAACTAAATTAATGGAATATATCTTTTCTAATGATTGTATGTATTCAACAGTAGTTAATAACGAATTTAGGGCAAATATCATTAAGTATTTAGTAGATAATAATTATTCTGATTTTTTTGATCAATCATTAATTAATTTTACAAAAGGTTATGCAAAAGTTTTAGCATCTACTCTATGTGATAACACAAATAATGATATTTATGAAAAATTATCCAATAATTTAGAAAACTATATTAGTAACGTTGGTGGAATCACTAAACAATCATTATTATTAGCATATGCTTCATACTTGTCATCAAATGGTAATGATTTCTTCAATGATACTAGTAAATATATAAGATATGATTTA
The DNA here is from genome assembly GCA_945919465.1 of uncultured Anaeroplasma sp. Classification (GTDB taxonomy): domain Bacteria; phylum Bacillota_I; class Bacilli_A; order Acholeplasmatales; family Anaeroplasmataceae; genus Anaeroplasma. Next base: position 8,201 of record CAMEJG010000038.1, read on the forward strand.
TTAAAAGATATTTTTTCAAGTGTTAATAATGAAGACTTTTACAATATTTTATATAATGTATTTTCTGAAGAAAATAAATCAATTATAGATAATGCTGATACTAACACATCAATATATTCAAGTTATTCACAGTTGACTCAAACAGATAAAATATCATTATTTAAGAATATAATTTCTTATAATGATGAAACTGTTATCGAAAAATATTTGAATGCTTTTGCAACAAATATAAATTTATTTGCTGAATTAAATTACAAATATTCTGGATATAACATTGTTAGTTTCGATGATATTTTAGATGATAGTGGAAGTGTTAGTATAAAGACTAATAATACTTCAACTACTGATATAGTTACAATAAATAATAGAATTGATCTTTGGAATAAAATTAGAAGTACGACAACTTTTAAAAATTATTTATCTGATATTATGAATGATGTATCATTTATAGAGCACGCTACAGAACATAAAAACACATGGATGTCCAATACAGGAAAAGAAATTGGTGAAGAAGGTGAGGCTGGAAATTTTGCAAATTATTCTGCCATTAAGGTAGAGGATATTTCATCTGACACTATATTTTTTGGTCCTTATAAAAGTGATGGAACAGTATTATCTACACCTACAATTTATCCTAAAAATGGTATGATCAATAAAACGAATGCTGCTATATATAAATTAGATAATGATGTTTCGGATACTAGTAAGTTTTATTTGTCTATAGTAATGACTACTGATAGCAAAATTGCTAATGATTATAATTCTTCTGGATATACTTATACACCATATAGTTTTATTTATGATTATGGCGGTGATGGTGGGAAAAATCAAATTGATGGTGAATCTGTATTAGTTAAGGCAACAAGTGACTTAAACGCTACTTATTTAAAAGAAAATACTACAATAAAATTTAGTGATTCGAGTAATAATTCAATTGAAATTACAACTATAAAAGGAGCTTGGATTGGTCAATTTCCTGGTTATGCTGATAAAAAACCTGATGATAATGTAGCGAAAGAAGTGTCATTTTATGATGGAAATACTAAAATTACAAAATCAATTACATACAAAACTTGGTATGATTTAGTATCCCAATATGCCATAAAATATTATATTGCCGTACCAACGACTAAAATGCATCTTACTCAAATGTCTGGTTTATATATGAATCAGGCACCATGGAAAGATAAAAAAATTAATTACTTTATACCATCACAATTAGTATATACAACTCACTATATAGAATATACTGTAGATGATTTATTACAAGTCGATGGTAAGTGTACTGTAGAAGCAAATAATTCAACAGAACATGAAAGACGTATAATAAACACTATATTTGAAACATATTTATTAAATAATGAACTTAATAGAGCAAAGTTTAGTAAAATAGTTAAAAAAGCTTTATTTGAATCAGTTGGTATAGATAGTACTTCGTTTGTTGATTCTATTATTACTACTTCAATAGGAGAAAGTATTAGTATTAATAATACAAGTATTGAAGTATTAAAATATTTAGTTTATAATTCAACAACTAATGCTGAAACTACATCAACATCTGTGTATGATTATTTATATAATTTGCAGGCATCAAATAAAAAAGAACAAATACTTGTTGCAGCAGCATCGAATAAAGATGTATTTTGTGAATTGCTGTTCCTACTATTTGATACAACTTTAACGTCGGGTGCTGATGAAGATTGGGAACCTTCACCTGATTGGGGAGGAAGTTTAGATGTAACCTCAATTTACAATCGTATGAAATATATGAGCAGTAATAGTTGGGAAACACCTTCAATAAACTTCCCAAGTGATATTAATTCTGGTTCTCATCCAAATTCTGGTAGTGCAATACCATTTGTTATTAGTAATGAAATCTCTAATGATTATTATAGCAGTAATACTGAAGAACAAGTCAACATAAATAATATAGGTTATTATACTGGAAATGGAGCTAAAATTTACTCGAAAGATACACTTAATAATACTTATCCGAGTGATTTGACTATTGATAGTAATAAAGTTATTACTGATTTAAAAATATGGACAAAAACAAGTAGTACATCTGGTAGTGAATATGATATTGAAGCTACTGTTCCTAATAACATAAAAAAAGCTATAGTAAAAAATCTTAATTATTCTGATACTAATGGAAGAAGATTATATGGTATTCGTTTGAATACTCAGGTTTCAAACAATAACCCTGTTACTATATCTAGTCTTACAATCGCTGGAAAAACATATTATGGTACTTCATATTTACCAGCAAATGCTGTATGGTTTGTGCCTCAATATTCTGGAAAAGTAAAGATTGCCCTTGCCGTTTTAAATAATGGAACTCAAGGTTTTACATTGTATAAAATATCAAGAAATAATAATAAAACAGATAATGACAATCCATATAGTGCTACTATTTCTAATACTACTCCAATTTCTGAAATTAAAGATAATGATAATAATATTATATTTAATGAAAATTGGTGTCGTGAAATGACGGAAAAACGCATATATTATTACGAAATTCCAGTTGAAGCTGGAGTTGAATATGCATTAGGTCAAGCTAATTCAAATGGTTCATATTTAATATATATTGATTTGGGACAAAATGGTTCCAGTGTATCATCATCTACTCAAACAAATTATATTCAAAAGCAATTTAATGAATATGCTGATAATGCATTAAAAAAATTTATTCCATACCTAACCCCATTACAAGGTGGCACAGCTAGTATTGGAGACAATAAAATTTATATTCCTGCTTCAAGTTATAATAGTTCAGCCACATATTATCAAAGAACTGGTAAAGGAACAACTGCTAGTCCATATGTATTTAGTGAAGTAACATCGGGTGTAACCTCGGCTAATTGCGATAAGTATTATGTCGACTCGGGAAAAACTATCTCTAATTATCAAAACCAAGTATTTAATAAAGATTTTATTATTGCATTATCTAAATATTCTAATGAAATGGTAGTTAATTTAGTAAAAAAAATAATAAATTCCGAACTAACAGATGCAGAAAAAAAGCATATTTTAGAGAAATTAACATCAAAGTCGGTAGAAAATTCATATTTAATTTTTAATTCAATAATACTTGATTTTGAAATTAATTCATCTACTAAAAAATCTACTTTAACTCCTGAGTTTAGAAAATGGCTTGTTTCAGGATATTTAGCAACTGATTATTATCATCATTTGCAATTAGGATTATCATTAGCTAATACAAGACTAAATAAAGAATTGCCAGATTTAAATAATACAGAAACAAGTTTTATTGCTGATTCTGGCTTATGTGATTATATCGATGATAGTGGAAATATAATTCCTGAAAATTTTGAAAGATTTAAGATTGCTATAGGTTTAAGCTATGCTGATGATGGTTATGGTATATTTGCTTTAGCATCTGGAAAAGGTATTCAAAATGGTACATTTATTCCAGATAATCTAGATTTATCTAGTATGGATCCATATTATAATCTAAAGGCTACAGATGCTAACTCTAATTCTATTATTTCATTAACATATGATTCTGATCCTGAAACTATTGATTCAAATGATTCATGGAGAAAAGATTTTGTAAATAATGCTTTCAATAGTGAAATGAAGCAATTAAAGCTTTCTATTTCTACAACAATATTTGAATTAGATTTAAATTATTCTGAAACAGAGGTATTATATGCAGGTACAAATGAAATAACATCAGATACTATTACATATTATGTTCCTGATTCATATATTAATAATTTAAAAACTAAAAATGCAGTTTCAATAAATAATATAGTAAAAGCAGAATCTGCTTCATTTAAGACAAATAATAATAATGAGACTACAATTAATTTTACAAAATTAGGTAATGATAATATTCTAAAAGATGCTATTGTAGTTACTGCAGAAGATACATCAATTGTAAAAAAATATAGTATTATTCTTGTACCAACTGAAGTATCTTTCAATATAGAAAGTATTGTTAGTGATTATTCAACTGAAACTTCAAAAATTAATTATTCTGGTGGTAAGGCAACATTAACTATTACAACAACTGGAATGCCAAATGGATTTAATTTCTCTAGTTTCTTATCAGTATCTGATGGAAATAATACTTTGAGTGATAAATGGGATATTGATGATAACACTATTAATAATGGTGTTGTATCATTAGTAGAAGGTAGCAATGGAACAGCTACATTAGTAGTTAACGTTTATTCTTCTATGCCAGGTGGTACTTTGACTTTTACAATTTCTGCTTTTGGAACTAATGACACAAATAGAATTGAAAAAATTAAGAATAATGAAGCAATTATCAAATCATTTAAATTTGAAGGTAGTGATTTAACTAATACAATTAATTCTTCTAATAGTGTTGAAAGTTATATATTATTTGGTAGAGCATATGACTATTCTGAATTGACTGATTTTTCTAGTGAAAATTTCTATTTATATGAATTCAAATATTCAGATAATGCCACAGTCGTAATTTCAGTTGTAATAGATGAAATTAATGACTATCGTATTCAATATATTGTTACTTATACAATTAAGTCTGAAGATGAGAAAACAACAAATACATTTACTCATTATTTGATAGAAAAAGATTTCTTTGATTCTACATATGCAAATTTATATAGGGATGGAATAAGTCAATCTAATACTAATTTATATACTATTGCATTTAGTGATGGAGATACACAACTTAATGATGGAACAAATAATTCTTCATTAAATTATGATCCTGAAAAGATAAATTTTATTGCTGTAGCATATAATAGAGGAATATCTCCTGAATATAGAATTAAATATAATTTAAGTAATTTCTATACATTAGGTGATATAAATTATTCTTATAAAAATAGTACAAATGCAAATACTACATCAATAACTCAAACATATCGTGGTTTGACTGTTTCAGTAAGTGATAGTTTTGAACCAGGTGTCTATAAATATGAATATGTTTATACTAGTAAAGGTACATGGATTAATGAAGAAAATGCTAATATAGAATACTCTAGAATTTATACTTTCCCTGCAATTTATATAGTTAAGCTATTATCTACTGATGCATTATTAAATAGATTAACATTTATTGATTCATCAATTGTTCTTGGTAATACTGCAACAGTAATGAAAACAAATACTTTAAATAGCACATCAATTATTCAAGAAAAAAAGGAAAGCAATGAATTAGATGGAAAAGAGGTAACTTATAATTCCTTATTTACTTCAAATAGTCGTGAGATTGAAATAAAAGGAAAGAATATTGTTTATGGTGGAAAGTCAGCATCAACTGATATTTCTGATTATTATGCAATAGGTACAGTGTCTGATTCTGATTTATCTTATTATTGTCCAACATTTGGTATAGAAAGTCATGCACAAATATATCAATATACTACATTAAAAAAGTTGCAATCTTATGGAGAAAATCAAACTGATTCAGACTCTAGCATTTTAACAGATCATAATGATATATTCTTATATGTTCCATTTGTTTCTGGAAATGAAGTATCTGTATTCTTAGTTAAACTTGATTCAAATGGAAATTGGAAGGCAGTTTATGATACAAATTATAATGGAATTACAAATACAAGTGATCCAAATTATAATGCTTCTTATTTGATTTACACTTATACTAACTCTTTTAATACTAAAGCTGCTACTACAGAAAACTCTACAGTTGCAAATTTTACAGTTTCAGGTAAAACTTATAGTGTTTCAAGTGTTACAGGAAAGACTACTAACAATCAATCATTATATATGGATTATATAGGAAATCCTCTTGAAAATCATTTCTGGTATGTATCATATTTAGTATTTAGTGAATCTGCATTAAATGGAGATTATAGTGAAGGTAACATTAGATATTATCATATATCAATCATTGATGCCACAAATACAGTATATTTTGATGTTACTTTATATGTTCCTTCTTCATTAGCAGATACTTTAGATTCATTATATTTAACTATTTCTGAAAATATTTATAATGAACTAGGTGTTAAAACTTCATCACAACAAATATCTGGATACTTAAATAAAACTGATGAAGTTGATAGTGAAACTGGATTAACTAAATATCTTTTATCAATTAGGCTTCAAACATTACCAAAGGGTTATTTCTATTTCTATATTGATTTGCCACAGGGCTATACTGTTACAGCTAAATTAGATATGGTTAATCAATTAGATAATAGTAAAGAACCTGGAAAAACAGAGGTTGGTTCGTTCTTGCCATTTACATCAATAATTCCTAAAACAATAAAATTAGATTTTATAGTTTCAGAAGGAGAAAATGGTACTAATGCTTCTTGGGGTGTTTCCACAACAGATATTGTATCTGTAAAAGCAAAGTTAGAATAGAAACAATAAGAATTCTTTAATTTCAAAAGATATGTCAAATAAAATTGGCATATCTTTTTCTTTATTTAAGGTTCATTTAAGGTATATTATTTATAATTGAGTTATCTTAATTGAAAGGAAAGATGATTATGAAAAGTATAACTACATTATTTGGATTATTATTAATATTAGGATTAGTCTCCTGTGGAAGCCCTAAAGAGGAGGTTCCAATAAGTCAATATACTAAAACCCAAGTAGCTACGAGTAGTAATAATACTACTAATACCCCAATTGGTTCTCAAACTACAATAATTGCTCCAAGTGTATCATCAACACCATTAAGTTACGATCCAGCAAGTGAAATCTTAATTAATTTAGATACAAAGCTTGTTGATAACAATAATGGCTGTGTAATAATAGAAGATAATATTATTTGGATATTAGGAGAAGGAATATATTCTTTAACAGGCACAATAGATGGACAAGTAATAGTAGATGCACTAGATTCTAAGGTTGAATTAGAATTAAGAGGAGTAAATATTTCAAATTCTTCTAATTGTCCATTATTAATTAATTCAGCAGATTCTTGTGAAATATCAGCTAAATCTGATACAATTAACTCTATTATTGATAATAGAGATGCTGAATCAGAATCCTTTAATGCAACAATATATTCAAATTGTGACTTGAAGCTTAAAGGTAAAGGTATCTTAAATATAGAAAATAATATTAATAATGGAGTACATACAAAGGATGATTTAGAAATAAAAAATCTTAATTTAAATGTTAAAGCTTCTAATAATTCATTAAAAGGAAATGATTCTTTAACAATAGAATCAGGAAATATTACTGCTATTTCAACAAAAGGTGATGCTTTAAAAACAGATAATTCAGAAATCTCCTCAAAAGGAAACCAAAGAGGTACAATCACAATACTTGGAGGTACTATTAACCTATATGCAGCTTGTGATACTATAGATGCATCATATAATGTTGAAATATCTGATTCAGCAATTGTCAATTGCTATACAGATTCTTACTCAGAATATTCAGAAGAAGTAAGTGCCACATCTACAAGTGAATTATATTTAAAAATAAATCAATCTATTTCAAGCTATAGACATGCAATACTATTTACATTAGATGATAATAATCAAGAATTTGTAAATGGTACAAGTATATCATCAGGTGGCTTTAGAAGAGAAGTATATTATTCATATAAGCTTCCAAGTAATGCTTTAGCATTAGAAATTTATGCATATTCCTCAACTACAATAGAAAATTCAACTACAGATTATTTATATAAATCAGAGTGTATTAGTATTAATACTAGCTATGATTGCTTAAGCGTAACTAAATATAGTTCATCATTAAGCTTATCATGGACTACATATTCAACCATGCAGGGTCCCGGAGGTATGCCTGGAATGGGTGGAGGAATGCAGGATGGAAATCAAGATAAGGCAGAATATTCATGTAAAGGAATAAAGGCGGATAATGAAATAAATATTAATGGTGGAAATATTAAAATAAAAAGTCATGATGATGGAATTCATGCCAATGGAGATGTAACATTAGAAAATGGAAATATAGGCTTAGGAAATGTAAATATTTCTAGTGGTAATATTGAAATATATACAGATGATGATGGAATTCATGCTGATTATAAGCTAACAATTACAGGTGGAAATATCAATATAACAAAATCCTATGAAGGAATAGAAGCTAATATCATTACAATTGATGGAGGAGTTACTCAATTAGTTTCTTCTGATGATGGAGTAAATGCTTCAGCCTTTAAAGAAACTCCATTATTAAATATTAATTCTGGAATTTTATATTTAGATGCTTCTGGTGATGGACTTGATAGTAATGGTTCTATTAAAATGACTGGAGGATATGTAATAGCTCAAGGTCCTTCAAATTCAGGAAATGGAGTCTTAGATTATGATAATACCTTCACCTCAACAGGAGGGTATCTACTCGCAATAGGTGCTAGTGGAATGAATCAAAGTGTTTCAGCATCAGGTAGTGCTAAATCAGCAACAAAAACAATTTCTACCTCAACAAACTCCTATGTAACATTAACAGTTGATAATGAAGTAATATTAATTATTAGGGTTACTCGTAGTAATATGAATTACTGTGTATATTCATATATAGGTACTCTTGGAAGTGTTACAGTTTCAACATCAGTTTCAATGACTCTTACAAATAATTTATATTATGTAAAAGGATAATAATATGGCTATAAAAAGCTTTAAAAGAGTTGAAGAAAAATATCTAATAACAGAAGATGAAAAAAATGAATTATTAAAAACAATTCAAAAATATATGACATTAGATCCTTATTGTATTAATCAAACTCCTTATAAAATCCAAAATATCTATTATGATACAATAAACAATGATCTAATCTCAAATTCAATTTATAAACCAATATATAAACAAAAAATAAGAGTCAGAAAATATGATAATGATAATACCTATTATTTAGAAATAAAAAAGAAAAGTGATGGAATAGTAGGAAAAAGAAGAATAGCTTTAACCTTAGAGGAAATAGATTATTTTATCAATATAGGAATAAAGCCTCAAAGAGATTCCTTCATTGATAATTCAGTTATTGGAGAAATTGCTTATTTATTATCTTATATGAAAATAGAGCCTAAGGTTTATATTTCATATGAGAGATTAGGTTTTTTTGATATCAATGATAAAGAATTTAGAATAACCTTTGATAATAAAATATATTCAAAAAGAAATGATTTATCATTTGATAATGATGATTATGAATTAGATTTATTGAAATCTAATTTATATATAATGGAAATTAAATCAGTAGCTAATTTCCCACTATGGTTAGTTAAAGAGCTATCAAGATTAAAAATCTATCCTAAAAGCTTTTCTAAATATGGTGAAGAATATAAAATTTATCTAAAGAATGGAGTAAAAAATGGAACTATTTAAATCAATAATTGAAGAAAATTCAAGCTTTTGGTCAGTAATATTATGTTTAATATTAACATTAATACTATCATTATCTTTTGGAATTATCTTTTCATTTATAAAAAGAAACGAAGGTTTTTCAAAAGATTTGCCATTTACCTATGCAATACTTCCAGTAGTAATTTGTGGAATTACACTCGCAATTACTCTAATAGTTAAGGATCAAGCAGCAAGTGAGGCAACCTCAAGATATGAAAGAGTATTAGTGGCACTTCTTGCCGCATTAGTAATGATTCGTTTTCGTTCTAGTCAAAAAACAACAGAGGAATTAACCTATATATTTTTCTTAGTTGTTATAGGATTAATAATGGGAATGGGATATATTACCTTTGGTTTAATATTATATTTTATAATATTTATATTATTAATAGTTCTATATTTCTTTAAATATCCATTATTAAGTAAACATAATTTAAATGTAAAAATTACTATCCCAGAGGATTTAAATTATGAGGATGCCTTTAATGATATTTTTACTAATTTTACTAAATATTATCAATTAACAAAGGTAAAGACCTCAGATATGGGAACAATGTTTGTTCTTAATTATGAAGTAGTAATGAAAAAAGATAAAAATATAAAAGAATTAATAGATTTATTAAGACAAAGAAATGGTAATTTGAATATTATAATTACTATGAAAAAATATACCCAAGTAGATTAAAAAGTGTTAATATATTATTAGGAGTTGATATAATGCGATTATTACTATGCGAGGATGAAAAAACCTTATCAAGAGTAATAACAGTATTACTTACAAGTAATAATTATTCTGTTGATGCAGTTTATGATGGAGAAAATGCAATTGAATATATAAAAACAGGAATCTATGATGGTATTATATTAGATATAATGATGCCTAAAATGAATGGAATTGAGGTATTAAAAACAATAAGAAAAGAAGGAATTAATACTCCAGTATTGATGCTTACTGCCAAAAGAGAAATAGAGGATAAGGTATTAGGACTTGATAGTGGAGCTGATGATTATCTAACAAAGCCTTTTGCCTCAAGTGAGCTTCTAGCAAGAATTCGTGCTATGCTAAGAAGAAATACTAATCAATTAGATTCGTTATTAAAATATCATGATATTACACTTAATACTCAAACATATACTCTATCTAATGATAAAACTACAATTAACCTAAGTAATAAAGAATTTCAAATGATGGAAATGCTATTAAAAAATCCTAATCGTATTATTAATACAGAGTTATTTATGGAAAAAATATGGGGACTTGATACTGATACTGAATTAACTGTTGTATGGGTTTATATTTCATATTTAAGAAAAAAATTAAAAGAATTAAATTCTAAGGTAACTATAAAGGTTGTAAGAGGTGCTGGCTACAGATTGGATTATACTGATGATTAATAGTCTTAGAAAGAAATTTATAGTATTTACTATGCTAGTATTATCAACATTATTCTTTATTATTGTAGCCACAATAAATATAGTTAATTATATTAGCATAAACAATAACGCTGATGGTATTATTGATATCTTAGAAGATAATAATGGAATTATTCCAGACCGTAAACCAGAACCTAATATAAAACCTAGTGATAAAAATAACCCTAGTTTAGATGGAGAATTATCGTTTAGATCTAGATACTTTACAGTAACCATAATAGATGATGAGGTAACCTCAATTAATCTTGATAGAATCGCAATGATAGATGAGGTAACTGCTAAAAATATTACAAATGAGTTATATCAAAATAATAAACAAAATGGTTTTTATAATAATTATAAATACCGTTTTGTAAATTATTCAGATTCAAGTATGTATATCTTTTTGGATTGTAATATGGAGCTTCAAAATTTTAATTCCTTTTTGATTGCAAGTATTTGGATTAGCTTAGGAGGTTTAGCAGTAATATTTATTATAGTATTTATTACCTCAACTATAGCTACAAAGCCAATAGCTGAAAGCTATAGAAAACAAAAAGAATTTATTACAAATATTAATCATGAAATAAAAACACCTTTATCAATAATAAAGGCAACTAATGAAATAATAGAAATGAATGATGGTAAGAATGAATGGACTGAAATAATAGATGGACAGATTAATAAGCTTACTGAATTAACAGAAAAGCTAATATTCTTATCAAAGATGAATGAAGATACTCAAAAAATAAATAATCAAGAGTTTAATTTAACTCAAATATCCTATGAGGTAATAGAGCCATTTATTATTTTAGCTAAATCTAAAAATAAAGAATTAATAATTAATATTGAGGATAATATGAAATATTATGGAGATGTATCCTTAATAGGACAATTAATTTCTATATTACTAGATAACGCTATTAAATATTCGATAGATAATACAGCTATTAATTTAGAAATATATTCACAAGGAAAAAATAAAAAAATAAAAATAACCAATGTATCAGATAATATTAAACCAGGTAAGCTAGATTATTTATTTGAAAGATTTTATAAGGATGATAATACTAGTAATGGTCAGGGCATAGGCTTATCTATAGCTAAGGCTATAGTATTAGCTCATAAAGGTAAAATTCAAGCATATAGCTATGAGATAAATAAAATTACCTTTTTAATAACCTTATAATTAAAAGAATAATTTATTAAAATATGCAACTACAAAATTGCATATTTTTAATAGTGTTTTTCAATAAGAATTGCATATTTTTAATAGTTGTTGTAAAACACTAATATAAATAATGTAATTTTATGAAAAGAGAAATATATAATAAATTAGTAAATTGGAAAATTAATACTAATAAAAAACCATTAATTATTTATGGAGCAAGACAAGTTGGAAAAACTTATTTAATAAATGAATTTGGTAAAAATAATTACGATTATGCATATTATCTAAATTTTGAATTTGATGAGTCTGAGCCGCACACTCGTTTGATATGACTATGTTTTTGAAAAATGATTAAATAATTAAGATTATTTTTAATAATAATATATAATTAATCTTAGCTGAAGTATTATGCTTCAGTTTTTTTATATAAAAAAGAAGGCATATTATACCGTAACAAAAAGTATAGTAAACTATAGAAATCACCATACTTCAGCCCTTAC
>CAMEJG010000039.1 GCA_945919465.1 uncultured Anaeroplasma sp.
TTTAGTGTTGATTTTGAGAATTTTATTATACCTGTCTATCAAATATGCTTACATAAAAAGCTAAAATTTAGCTATTTTTATCAAAAAAATATTTTTTTAAAATAAAAAAAGATATGCCATTATTTTTTTGACATATCTAAAATTAATATAAAAATTTTTATTCATTTGTCTCTGCTGTCAACTTGATTTTTATAGAAGGCAAATCAAATGTATTCGTTTGGCTATTATAATTAGTTAATTCAGAAATAGGAGTTACACTATCACTATTAATTCTTATCTGTAGCCAAATATCAAGTCTTCCATGATCAGTATCTGAAGTCTTTGGAACTACTAATGGAGAAGAACCAATCCTATCAATACAAATTCCTGAATTTGTAAGAATGTACCAGTCACTAAAAGCTAATGTAGTATTACGTGATATAGAGACAACTCTAATTGAAAAGTTTTTCAATTCATCGTCAGAATTAGAACTTTCTAAAGTAAAAAGCTCTAATTTATTTAAATTATCCAAATAATTGGTTATTTCATACTTGTAAGTATAAATCTTACTTGGGGCTGCATCCTTTATGCTAATTGGTAATAATGTATTAGCTTCAGAGTCTTGGGATAATGCATATTTCTGATCATAAAATTTAAAAGAATATTTTTCATCATAATATTTATTCTTATATTCAATATAACTTCCAGATTCGTCTTCACTAGATTTATAATATTTATTAGCTTCCACTATTTTATCAGGAACACCATTAAAATTTACATCTTCTGCCTCATAGACAGTAATAAGTGAATCAATCTGTAATATATTAAATGAGGTATCTTTAATAATGCCAGAATCAATATACCAAGAATAAATTAAAGATACTAATAATGCAGTTGAAAGAAAAATAATAGTTAATCTAAATATAATATTAATTTTTTTCAAATTGCATCACCTCATATCTATAAAATGAATATTTTTTCTATTATCAAATTCTTTCTTGATAATAAAGCTCCTTTTACATTAGATGCTTTATTAATTAAATCATAATATTTTTCAAAATCCTCATATATCCTAAATGTGTAAAATAATTTTCCATAACTAGACAACCAAGTTTGAGAACATAATTGAACATCAAAATTAGTTTGATCATTAGAATTTATTCTTGGAATATTAAACCATTCATAATCCGGATTTGAAGAATAATCAAATATTTTATTATTAGAAGAATCATATAAGCTAATATTAGCATATTTAAATGCACAACTTGCATTGTGAACATAAGGATCAGAATCATCTAGTTTAAATTCATCGCCCTTAATATTATTTAAACTAATTTTAAATGGGGAATTGTTTTTTATTTCAGTCATACTGAAGCTTATAGTGATATCAATAAATTCTCCTGGAAGCATTTCACTAATATTAAAAGAAATTTTTTCTGATGTTTCATAATTAGTTTCTGAATCTTGTTTGCTTGTATCTTTATAATTTATTATTCTTTTTGTTAAATATAAAACACCATCAGGCATAACTTTATAAGTATCATAAATTAAATCCCCATTCAAATTATGTCTTTCTGTAGTTACTTCTTCATCAACAAATATATTCTTTACATCAGCAGTTGATGCTGATATACCATTTGCATTAACATTTTTATTTGAGGTATACCATCCAAAAATGAAGAATACTAATAGCAAGCAAGTTACTAAAAAGGTAGATATATTTAAAACAAGCTTTGTAATTCTAATTTTCATATATTTTACCTCAGTATCTTTCTACATAATACTTTACTAACAATGTATTTCCAGAATAAATATATTTTACATAAAAATATCTAGCATTATTATTTGTAATTTGCTCATAATATACTTTATCTAAAGCAAAGCTAGTATCATCAGTTTTTTTATATATTCCATCTATAAGCTCATAATAGGTACCTGTAATTGAATTTCCGACTACTACATCAGCCTCCATATACTTTGTACCTTCATTAGTATCTCCCTCATAACCCCAAGTAAAGTAACCATTATTATTAACAAGTCCCAACTCACTTGCTTTTAGGTTATCTAATTTACCATAATCACTACTTGAATATAACCTTGTTATATCAATTCCTTTTTTTAATCTATCCTGATATGTAATTGATTTTAATCTCTTATAATCATTAACATCATTATTATCAGCAAAAATGATTGGTACACTATTAGATACATAATTATATACCTGAGTACCATTTCTTAATAGATCATAGAAAGTTTGATAATTACATATTCCTTGCGAACCATAATTACTTGTATCAACATTTGTTTGAGAATATAAATACACTACTTCAAGTGATGACATATTAGTAATACCATCAAAAGATTTTATTTGATTATTAGAAATATTTAATGCTTTAATAGAGTTCATCCTAAATATCGCACTCGCATCAGTAACACCACAATTACTAATATTTAGATCAAGTACTCTTTCCATATTTGAAATACTTTCTAATTGGGATGAAGTCAAAGTCTTACCAGATAAATTTACTGCTGATACATATTTCAAATTACCAATTCCTGAAAAATCATTAACATTCTTTAATGTGTCGTTGCTAGTAACATCAAGTGAAATATCAATAGTAAGCCAATCTTGAGGAATTATTAATTTACTAATATCACAAGAATTAGACAATATATCATCACTAGGGTTAAAAGTGTTATAAATCCATTTGAAGAAAACTGTATCTTTGACACAGTTGTCCTTTGATGATGAAGTATCATAAAATATTCCACCTTTAACTGATAATAAGGCTACATTAAGCTCAGTTAAATATTTTTTTGTAATAGTTGCGCCTTCGTTGTTTGTAGCCAAAATACTTGCTTCATACCTTGTCCAGTTTGTCGCACCCTTAAATTTATAATTAAACATCATCAGTAACTGAGTATTTGAATCTTTTATTTCTTTAGGATCTAAATAGAATATCCATTTAATATCAGATTTTGAAGCTAATGAAACTAAATCTAAGCCACTGGTGCTTAACCAAGCATCAAAATTATTTGTAAATGATTCACCATCAGTATATGATATAATATGATCATTACTATCATAATATAAAGAAATCTTCAAATAGCTTGGTTTTTTATAAACAACATTTTCATAATAATTAAAATTATTTTTTTCATCTGTGTAATTATTAGTTGTATATAATTCTGCAAAATCATAGATAGTATATGGTGCTCCATTTGAAAATGCAAAAGGCATTGAAAAACCATTTTTAATTATTTCAGAATCATTTTCATGATAATGTGTAATTGTTAACTCATCAATATATGTTATTGCTTCATTATAATATGATAAATAACCTGATACATTTTCATCATTAGCTATAATATATTCAATGTTCAAATCAACATTCACATATTCTTTTGTCTCATTATCTGTAAATTCAAAACTAACTCTAACACAAGAGCATTTAGTATACTCAGGTAGCACTGTAATTGAAAGCTTATTATTTTCATCAATAATATAATAATCTTGAGCATTACCAATATTTCTAGTATCATTATGATTATCTTCTAAGGTATATGTAATATTAGTAATATTGTAATTAGTAATATAATCTTTTATTTGATCATCTGTACCATTTTTTAATGATGATAAGCTTAATAATTCATAATTTTCAATAGTAGAACTATAGATGATGGAACCACCATATAGTTTATTAGTGATTATTCTTGCAACACTTTCACTATTACCGATATATGTTGAATACATTTGTAAATTTAAACTATTATTAGATTTAAATATTACATGTAAATGATAACAAGAATCATTAGGCTCAAAATCTAATACTTCACTATTAATGGCAGATGAAGTATTAACTTCACTAGTTTCTGAATAATCATATGTTTTATATGAATATGTTATTTTATTATCTAAAGCTTTCAATGGTAATTGAATTCCATGATTTAAATCATAATAATAATCTTTTAATTCCATTGATGAATTAATAACAATACCATGATTAACATAATATTTATCTAAATAATTCTTAATTAATACTTCTGAAA
The DNA here is from genome assembly GCA_945919465.1 of uncultured Anaeroplasma sp. Taxonomy (GTDB): domain Bacteria; phylum Bacillota_I; class Bacilli_A; order Acholeplasmatales; family Anaeroplasmataceae; genus Anaeroplasma. Next base: position 4,030 of record CAMEJG010000039.1, read on the forward strand.
CTTTGTCATTAACACCATTATCATCAAGATTCACAACATGTAATTTAAATGTTGTTGAATATGATGTATTAAGAATTGTCAATTTTATTGTTAAATTGACATCTGAATATGTATCAGGAATTGTTACAATACCACTATTTGATACTACTGTTGGACTAGAAGAGGTATATTCAATTATTATATCACTAGATAAATAATGATTTGGTAAATCTAAATCCTTGTAAACAAATGCACATGCTTCATATTCATCTTTTGTATAACAACAATTTTTTACTTTTAGATAATTAAGAGGATTAGTGATAACAAATGTGTCATTATTCACATCGTTATAATTTAAAAACTCAGGTCTTTGATTTAATGAAGATGATATTTTAGAAGTGATCATATAAAAACAACTATATGCTGTATATTTAGTATTAACATTAATGATATTAACGAAGCTTGGATTATCAAGCGTAACCTCTTTATTTTGATATATGATATTATTTAATATAATTGATGCATTAATTAAATTAATATCAATACATCCATCATTAGCTTCTATAGTACCATTATAAATAGTAAATACGCCACTATATCCATGAATAATTGTTAATGTATGTCCTAACAAATCAAGTTTATGAGTATTCAAATCAATATGTACATCATTAGAAATTATTAAATCATTTTCTAGTGATATATCTTGTGATAGTTTTAATATTTTTCTTGTACTAGATTGAGACACCTTATTATCATCGTTAAATTCTGAAGAATAGCTATTATTAAATAAATCTGAATAGGAGGTAATAGGAGTAATTTTTTCTTTCGTAATATTACTATTTGTATTTATTTCTTTATTAGTATTATAAGAATAGTATGCATATACTGTAATTCCCATAATTAACATAAGAATAATACAAATACTAATTATTACTTTTGTTTTTTTCATGTTATTACCTCCATTTCTATAATTATTTTCTATAGCCTAATAACTTTAATCTATATCTTTTCACTTTTTCAGTATAAGTACCATCTGGATTTTTTATTCTAATAACTGCAGATATTTCAATATCATATAAACCTGCATAGCCAAGATAATCGTCATTTTTATTAGTAATTTTTTCATTTTTTATTCTAGAATAAGTATTACCTGTATTACCAATTGTAATATCATTATATTTAACTAAATTATAGGTATTTGTATTTCCATCTAATACTAATCTATACCAACCTGGTTTAAAATGCCCAAAAGCTTCAGCAGTCGAATAAAAAATATCTCCTATTTCACATTGATTACTTCCTATTTTAGTTAAAATATTATTTGATGTATCAATACTAAAATTAGAATATATAACCCAGGTAAAATTAGAATTATCCTCATTTGGCATAATTCTATATATATATTTAGGTTTATATATATATCCTTTTTTTGAATACATAGGGTTTCCATTATACGCATATAATTTTCCATACCATAAAGCATAATTATTATTTGAAAAATCATTTTGAGCATTGGTTAAAATAGAATCCATATCATTTGAAACTGAACTATTTACAAAATTACTACCATTAGAAATTGATAAAATTGCTGATGTACTATCTATACTAATTTTAAGATTTTTATTTTGATTAAAAGTAAATTTTTTTGATGTTGTACTTTCTAAATAATATGGGTAATTTGCAACATATGTACCTGAATAATTAACAATATACTCACCTATTTCTTTATAAACATTTCTTATTACCATTTCAGAATCTAGTAATTTTTTACTAACATTCTTTATATGACTGATATAGGGTTTGAAACTAGTTTTCTCAGCAACCCAAATATTATTTAATTCAGTTTTATCAGTATAAGTATTATTTGTAGAATTAGGATATAGTTCTTTAACTAAATAACCACTATAATTTCTTTCTTTATTTTCCGAATCGATATACCAATAATGAATATTTACTTTATCGGTTATATTTGACAAAGTAACCTTACTGCCATCACTAGCAATATACCAAAATGACATTTTATATATAGTTTTAACTTGTTCATGAAACTCCCTAGTAACTGTTTCATAATAATAGCTTGTGTATGAATACAAGTAAACTAAATCACTCATCATATAATATTTACTATTTGCACATTTATATTGAGGAGAACCACTATATTTATAGCCTTTCCTTATTTCTATAGTAGTAGATATTTCATAACCAAATTTATCAGCTTCTACATATTGATTATTATAATTTCCTCCTGATAAAATAAAATGGGGCTTAATAGTAAAATCTTTAGTAATATCATTATTATTTTTTTCAAATGTTGAAAACAAAGAATTCGAATTAGAATTAGAAACATAATATTTAATTACATTACCATTATTTATTTGAATTCCAAGTAAGTCAGAAGTTTCACTACCGTAATCTATAGTACCATTACTGCAAGCATTATTATCACTTGAATAAAATCTATAAGTATTATTATCATCCTTATATACATAATAAGGGCAGGCATCATAATAACTATCATGAATAGAGATAGATTCATTAGTATTACCTTTACTTGAACCAACAAATTTCCCCGCATTAGGAAAATATAAATAATATGCAGTGGTATTACCAGTAATATCTATATTGGTCTGTCCAAATGTACTATCATTACATAAATCAGAGCATAATTTGATAGCTTCATCCTCAGTTAAAAAAGAAAAATAACATGCATCAGTCGAATTACCTGATACTGTCGTAAGATTAGTTGAATTAGTATCACTAGCCAAATAATATGTTCTGCCCCTTCTTGTGACACTTAAATAATATGTATTGAATTTACCATTAACTGTTTTGGTAGTAGAGTTTTCACATAATGTAATAGTATCTACAGTTGTATTACTACTCTTTAAAGATATGTCATCTATAGTTTTATTAGCATTAAAAGCTACATGTGAACTAGTATCATGGTCATCAGTGTGTTCTGGTAAGCTTTCTTCACTTTCAATAATATCATAAGCACCTAAATCCGCATATCCAACTAACCCTTCACTATTAAAATAAAGTTTATAAGTATGATCTTTAGTAAATGTAAAAACTACATTCTTAAATGAATAGGTGAAGTTTTCAATACAATAATAATATGGAGAAATTATTCTTATTATTTCATCAGGAGTAGTACACTCAGGATATTGTCCTCCATTTATATAACAGCCATTATTTATACCACCATCTATAGGATTACCTTGTTCTATTCTCCAAACTATTCTTGTTGTTTCATTTTTAGTTGAGCCTTCAGATTCAATATTATTTAATAAAAGTAAATCGGTAATAAATGAATCAAAATCTTTAAGATTTGATAATACCGAAGAATCTCCCACATTTGTAGAAGCCAAAGTTCCATTTTCATTTAAAAAATAGACTGTTGTAGGATTATCTCCACTTTTTGCAATATTATCTATTGCAAATTCAATATATTCATATTCTGCATTAATGTAACTAATATCTACAAATTTATATTTATCTCTTTTGGTATTTACTAGTTCATTTGTACTAACAATAGACATATTATGAGATAAGTCAATATATTCTAATTGCTGGTAATTATTTAAATTTGATAAATTAAAAGTATTTGAAGGAACTAATATATATTCTAGAGCTAATGTCTTTAATTTTAAATTATTATGACCTGTTCTTGTTATGAAAATGCTTAATTCATTTTCACCTAAAAATGAATATAATTTTTCATTTCCATAAATATATAAATTTTCAAGATTAGAAAAATATGCTAAAGAGCCCTTCAAAGTATCTAAATTAGTAACATATGGAATTTTTATGCTATTAGCACTTTTATAAGTACTAAGATTATTTGCAACATATGCATTAACTATAATAGAATTAAAACTATTAGATGAGCCTACTACATTTAATTGATAACCAGAATTATTATAATTTTTATAAAAACTATCAATTAATTTTGATACTCCATCATTTGTAAAATTAGTAGGAATAGTTAAGCATGCATTAAATCCATTTACTATAGCTTCTGCAACAGTATCAAAATCTTCTCTTGTATATCCTATATATCCACTTAATATATCATCTGTAATTTTTGTAGTATCAAGTGCCTTATCTTCATAATTTGCAATTTTTTCTTGTGTATTTTGTCCACTGGCCATTGCAGCATTTAACCAAAATATTTTTAATACTGTTAATTCCTCCTCAGTAATATACATTGTATGATCTCTTTGATAATTACTATTTGCATAAATACCAGCTATTTTACCATCATTACCATAACCATATGAATGATTAAAGCAATTCCAATATTTTCCATTATGAACTTTTACAGAATATATTATAGAAGCTGTTGCTGTTTTTAACGTAGGCTTTTCTTTATCACAATATTGATAATTAATTGATGTTCCTTTTTTATCCTCATTATATTCAAACCATGCATATCTATAATTATATACCTCTTGACAAGGAGCATACTCAGATTTATCTGCAATTGATGTTGCATAACGATTTACAATTTCAACATACTTTCCATAAATTGTACCAAAAGTTTCTTGTGTATTACCATTATACCAATTTTTACCAGTAATGGTTTCATTTAGAATCTCAAATATTACATTTAGTAATTTTTGATTATCATAAATATATCCTGGGGCTCTATCAAATGATTGATTATATACACTATTCCAAGTATTATCATCACATTTTGTATAATACATATAATATGATTTTATTACATTCATCTCATCATCATTAATAAAATCTTTTCCATTAGAATAGATTGATGCATAAGATCCTAAAGAGTTATTATCAGAAACTATTGAATTAGCTATTATTTTTTTTCCATCATTCATTGTTGCCCATTGAATAAGTCTCATAAACTCATAGGCATTGTAATCTGTTGAATTAGTATTAGTTTCATTATTAGTGTAAAAATATAAATCCTTAACGCCAGAAGCATATTTTTCACTTGTATAATTTAATTTTGTTAAATAATCACTGCTTTCATAATTTGATGAATATTCTTCATCACCAACAATATCTCTCATTAAAATATAATCATAATTGGAATTTTTTAGTTGATTATTATTTATCTCAAAGCCAGTTGTTCCTGATTGTTCACTAGTAGGTAATGACTGGAATACCTGATATTGTATTGAATTAAAGATTGAAATTGTTCCTAAATCACTTGTATGTAAAGCAGCCGGTACTGAAAAATAGAATGTTCTTTCTGATTCAATTGATCCATATCTAACCTTTGCAATAATTGAAACATTAGTAACAGATGAATTGAAATTTAATGGATTTAATTTTACTAAATATTTATTATTTTCTTTATCTAAGCTTATACTTGTAATTATTTTATTTGAAGCTTCTGGTATTGTATAAGTAAATTCATAATCCTCATTATAAACAGAGCTTAGATAAAAATCTCCAGATTCTAAATGCAATCCTACATCATTTCTTGTTTTAATAATATTTTTTAAAACATTGATTTCATTAATCTCTTCATTTAAATAAGAGAATGCTTGTTCTAAAAGCTGAGTATTAGAACCTACCGCAATACTGATATTTACTTCACTAGTATAACTTTTACCTTCATATTCTCCAGTAATAGTAATGCATGCATAAGTATTAAGTGTACTTCTATTTAATCCAATTCCATTATTGTTAACAATAGAGATATATTCATATTTTTCTTGTTGCTCCTGAGTCATAGAATAGCTAATACTTTTTAATCCTATGTCCTTATTTGCATACCATTTATATAATTTCTGAGTTGTTGGTGTTTCATAATCAGTTCTATAATCATAATTTCCAAATTTTGAATTTGTTGAATCATATGATGTAACAATTGGTAAATAGTATAATGCATCATCACCATTATCGCCATTGTAAATATTTTGAATAACTAATGGACTTATTTCTGAAACAAGCTTATAGAAATTAATTTCATCATTATGAACTGAAACCTTAAAACTATATGATTTTGAATAGATATTGTCGTTGATTTGAATCTTTGCATATAATGTAATTTCTTTTGAATTAACATAATCAATTACAATATGTCCCTCATTATCCATTACACTAGTATCACTTGATGTCCAAGTAATACTAGCATTTTGATTTGGGATTGAAGTTGGTAAAAATAAATCTGTTGTTACATCTTTACTTGAGTTATTCGGTATGTGCTTTAATGTATTATCAATTAATTGATTTTTTTTTCCTATAGCATTAAAGCTAATCTTTCTTTCTTTGTCTCCAAGTTTTAATGTTATTACACCAGGCTTAGTATAAGAAACACTACCAACAGATAGCTTTGTAGAGTTTATAGTACCAAATGAAGTTTCAACTACTGGTGCGTAAGCACTATAATTTCCTAATAAATCTGTTTCAGTATCTGATTGAATTTCTTTTGAAGAATTTATTATTTGTTTTGCTATTAAATCCTCTACCTTTTCAACTGAATAACTAGTTTTTGTTATTGTTGATGAAAAGCTTGAATCTCCAATTATTTCAATGTAGGCATCAGTATCATTTAATACAAATTTACCACTAGAAAGATTATAGGAGTTTAATACAAGAGTAAAAGGATTAGTAACTTCATATTGTTCATCAGTAAGTGTTAATGATTGACCTAAAATTATTTGAGGATTATGAATTAGTCCTGTATTAACATCATCAATAGCTTTTTCTAATTCTGTTTTTGTGCTAACATACATATTTTTTTCATAATTAACTGTATCAGTATAAGTATTTAAAACAATTGATAAAGACTTATTGTCTATTGGTGAATTTTTTGCTGCTTGATGTAATTCGAATGAAAATACATCTGTTTTTTTACCTCCTTGTTTGAAAATATAAGAATTTTCAACTTTTATTTTTAAACTAGGATCAGCCAAAATGCTAGATAATGTATTTATGTATTCACCATTAAGATATACTAAAATAGCACTTGCTAAAGAAGAAAGCACAGTATCTTTTTTTAGATTAATTGTATAATATCTATCTAAAACAACATCAGTAAAGTTTGTTATATCTACTTCTATGTTTTTAGTATCTGCTTTTTCTGTAAACTCTAAGTTAAATGAACCTGATTTTGAAACATATTCATGAGTAGCATTTAAACTAATTGAATCAATATTAATATCCTCATTTATGGAGGTTAAAGAAATAATTGCTGCATATACAGTAGAAAATAGTAAAGTTATTAAATTTGTAAATAATAATATTGAAAAAAACTTTCTATTTCTTTTCATATTCATACCTCCTAAAAAAATAAAAAACAGCCAACAAGAAAAAACTCTGCAACTGGCTGTCATATTAAGACCCTATAGCTTTGCGTCACAGAATTTCTTCTGCTTTGCCAAAAAAACAGTATAAAAATTCAAAAACAACTTTTTCCTAAATGTATTATACCCCCCATCGTAGCATTTTGTCAATTCTTTTTTTCTTTTTTTGAAGAAGTATATTTATATATAAATATAAGAAAAATTTAAAGGATTTGAAATTTTAGGGTTATTTGAGGGACTCATAGAGAAATTAATATTTTTTATAAATAGAAAAAAGTCTTAAAAATTAAATTTATGACGAAAAATTCAATTTTTTATGATTTTTTTTGATTAAAAATATCATTTTTTCTTGATGCAATTAGAGCACATCATACATTTTCCTTTATGGGGTATACCAAAATATTCTGAAATTTGTTGATGGAGACATTTTTTTGATAATGAAAAATTTATCATTTTATTTAATTTATTGTATCTATCATTTTTTATTTGTTTTAATTCTTTAATAGTATTATCATTTTGATTTATGTTTTCTATAAAATGAGATATTGTATCAATATCCTTGATATTAAAAAGTAGTACTCCTTCTGCATATTCATTATCTCTTGAGGCTCTACCTGTTTGTTGGAGATAATCTTCTAGGGATTGAGGGAGATCATATAAAATTACAAATCGAATGTCAGGGACATCTATTCCCATTCCGAAAGCATTTGTTGCGATAATAATATCTATTTCATGATTTTTATATTTTATTTGTGTTTTCTTTTTTAATGAACTATCCATTGTACCATAATATAATGCTACATTATAATTATTTGATTTTAATAATGAATATACATAATCACAATTTTTAATAGTTAGACAATAGATTAATCCATGAACATTTCTTTTTGTTGATAAATAATTTAATAATTCTTTATCTTTGTTTGTTGTTTTAATGTTTCTATAGAATATATTTAGTCTATCACAATTTCCTTTTATTATTTGGGGGTTATTTAAATCTAAAAGATTTATTATTTTTGTTATTGTAGAGGTTGTTGCTGTAGCTGTTAAAGCAAGCATTTTTGGTCTTTTAGAGAGTAGCCTTAGGAAATTAGGAATTTCACCTAAGGCTTCTCTAAAATCCTCACTCCATAATAATGTATGAGCTTCATCACATACAAATAATGAAATGTTTAATTTAGTGATTGTTTCGATAAATCTTTTTGATTTTAATCTTTCTGCTGATACATATAATAGCTTTATTTTATTATTAATAAGCTTATTATAAATTATTTCTTGTTCTTCTTTTGTTTGTAAGGAATTTATATATTCTGCTTTTATTCCTTTTTCTTTTAATGAGGATACTTGATCCTGCATTAATGCTATTAATGGAGATACAACAAGTGTAACCCCATCAAATATTAATGCTGGTATTTGATAGGTTACACTTTTACCAAAACCAGTTGGTAATAAGCCTATTGTATCAATTCCATTTATTATTAATTCTATTATCTCTCTTTGCTCTTTTTTTAGACTATAACCAAAATATTCTAATATGATTTCATCTATTTTTTTCATGTAATTCTCCTATTTATTATTTATTATTTATTATTTAATCTCTTGGCTAAATAATTAGGTAATTCTTCTATTAGCTTATATTTAGATATACCTATATGTGTAGAGGAATTAGAAAGTGTTGTTTCAGCAACAAACTTATCTGCTTCTTTACATAGAAGTAAGCCTATTGCAGGGTCATCTCTATCAGTTTTTTCTAATCTATCTATTGCATTAACATAAAACACTAGTTGTCCGAAATCAGAAGGATTAAATTCACCTATTTTAACTTCTATTACTACATATGCATGTATCTTTATATGATACATTAATAAATCAATATAGAAATCTTTACCTGTAGGAGTTGTTAGTTTATATTCTTTTCCTGCTAATGTGAATCCTGGACCTAATTCTTGTAGAAATTTAATAATATTCTCTATCATTTGATTCTTTAAATCTTTTTCTGTTATAATATTTTCTTTATCTAAAAAATCAAATACATAGGTATCTTTGAATAATTCATTAGTCAAATCATTAGATGCAGTAATAGCTTCAGTAGTTGTTGGTTCTATTAAGCTTCTTTCATATGATTTCATAGATATTTGATTTAATACCATGCTCCTAGACCAACCATTTTTATGAGTTTGATTAATATACCATAACATTTCTGTATGTGATTTTGATTTTGGTAAAATTACTGTTACTAACGTGCTCCAAGGAATTTGTGTCACAGGTTGTGACATAATTTCTTTTCTTGAGAATTCTTTTGAAAACTTTATCATTCTATATAAATTTTCATAAGAATATCCCTTACCATAGTTCTTTAAATCATTGGATAATCTTTCAATATATTTATTTCCCCAAACCTTTCTTTTGTTAATGATAGTTCCTATTTCATAATAGGTCATTATCATAGCACTATTAACAACAACCATAGCTTTAGCTTGGTTAGTTCTAATAGTTTCTTTGATTTTGTTTAAATCATTTAAATAATCTTTCTCTAATATTGTAATTTCTTTAGTTTCAGTCATATATAATTCTCCTATTTATTATTTAATCTCTTTGATAAATAATTAGGTAATTCCTCTATTAGCTTATATTTAGATATACCTATATGTGTTGATGAATTAGATAGTGTTGTTTCAGCAACAAACTTATCTGCTTCTTTACATAGTAGTAATCCTATTGTAGGGTCATCTCTATCAGTTTTTTCTAATCTATCTATTGCATTAACATAAAAGACTAGTTGCCCGAAATCAGATGGATTAAATTCACCTATTTTAATTTCTATTACTACATAAGCATGTATCTTTGAATAATTCATTAGTCAAATCATTTGATGTTGTGATAGCTTCAGTAGTTGTGGGACTTATTAAGCTTCTTTCATATGATTTCATAGCTATTTGATTTAATACCATTGATCTACTCCAACCATTCTTATGTGTTTGATTAAATACCATAACATTTCTTCATGGGATTTTGATTTTAAGATTTTATTAATTAAAGTACCTACATGGAATTTGTCTAACAGGTTGTTGGATAATATCTTCTAAATTAAATTCATTTGCAAATTTCATCATCTCAAATAAATTGGCACGTGAATATCCCTTTCCATATTCTCTTAAATCATTAGATGAAGTAATAGCTTCAGTAGTTGTTGGTTCTATTAAGCTTCTTAAATATGATTTCATAGCTATTTGGTTTAATACCATTGATCTACTCCAACCATTATTATGAGTTTGATCAATATACCATAGCATCTCTTCATGAGAATTTGATTTTGAAATAATAACAAGTGTACTCCAAGGAATTTGGGTTGCAGGTTGCAACCTAATTTCATCTCTATGGAACTCTTTTGCAAATTGACACATTTTTTTAAGTTGCTCATAAGAATATCCCTTACCATATTCTTTTAAAACAATAGATGTAGCGATAGATCCAGTATTTGTAGTACATATTAAGTTTCTTTCGTATGATTTCATAGCTATTTGATTTAATACCATACTTCTACTCCAACCTTTTTTATGAGTTTGATTAATATATCAAAACATCTCTTCATGGGATTTTGATTTTGACATAATTACTGTAACAAGTGTACTCCAAGGAATTTGTGTCACAAGTTGTGACATAATTTCTTTTCTTGAGAATTCTTTTGAAAACTTTATCATTCTATATAAATTTTCATAAGAATATCCCTTACCATAGTTCTTTAAATCATTGGATAATCTTTCAATATATTTATTTCCCCAAACCTTTCTTTTGTTAATGATAGTTCCTATTTCATAATAGGTCATTATCATAGCACTATTAACAACAACCATAGCTTTATTTTGGTTAGTTCTAATAGTTTCTTTGATTTTGTTTAAATCATTTAAATAATCTTTCTCTAATATTGCAATTTCTTTAGTTTCAGTCCTATATAATTCTCCTATTTCTTATTTAATCTCTTTGATAAATAATTTGGTAATTCTTCTATAAGCTTATATTTAGATATACCTATATGTGTAGAGGAATTTGAAAGTGTTGTTTCAGCAACAAACTTATCTGCTTCTTTACATAGTAGTAATCCTATTATAAGGTCATCTCTATCAGTTTTTTCTAATCTATCTATCGCATTAACATAAAATACTAATTATCCAAAATCAGAAGGATTAAATTCACCTATTTTAACTTCTATTACTACATAAGCATGTATCTTTGAATAATTCATTAGGAAAATCATTAGATTCAGTAATTGTGGGACTTATTAAACTTCTTTCAAAAGCCTTCATAGCTATTTGATTTAATACCATCGCAGCCATTTTTATGAGTTTGATTAATATACCACAACATTTCTTCATGGGATTTTGATTTTAAGATTTTATTAATTAAAGTACCCACATGGAATTTGTCTAACAGGTTGTTGGATAATATCTTCTAAATTAAATTCATTTGCAAATTTCATCATCTCAAATAAATTGGCACGTGAATATCCCTTTCCATATTCTCTTAAATCATTAGATGAAGTAATAGCTTCAGTAGTTGTTGGTTCTATTAAGCTTCTTAAATATGATTTCATAGCTATTTGGTTTAATACCATTGATCTACTCCAACCATTATTATGAGTTTGATCAATATACCATAGCATCTCTTCATGAGAATTTGATTTTGAAATAATAACAAGTGTACTCCAAGGAATTTGGGTTGCAGGTTGCAACCTAATTTCATCTCTATGGAACTCTTTTGCAAATTGAGACATTTTTTTAAGCTGTTCACATGAATATCCCTTACCATATTCTTTTAAATCATTAGATAGTCTTTCAATATATTTATTTCCCCAAACCTTTCTTTTGTTAATGATAGTTCCTATTTCATAATAGGTCATTATCATAGCACTATTAACAACAACCATAGCTTTAGCTTGGTTAGTTCTAATAGTTTCTTTGATTTTGTTTAAATCATTTAAATAATCCTTCTCTAATATTGTCATTTTTTTTGTTTTAGTCATATATAATTCTCTTAAATAAATTCTATTTCTCATTTAATCTCTTTGCTAAATAACTAGGCAATTCTTCTATTAGCTTATATTTAGATATACCTATATGCGTTGATGAATTAGATAGTGTTGTTTCAGCAACAAACTTATCTGCTTCTTTACATAGTAGTAAACCTATTGTAGGGTCATCTCTATCAGTTTTTTCTAATCTATCTATTGCATTTACATAAAAAACTAGTTGTCCGAAATCAGATGGATTGAATTCACCTATTTTAACTTCTATTACTGCATAAGCATGTATCTTTGTATGATACATTAATAAATTAATATAAAAATCTTTACCTGTAGGAGTTGTTAGTTTATATTCTTTTCCTGCTAAGGTGAATCCAGGACCTAATTCTTGTAGAAATTTAATAATATTATCTATCATTTGATTCTTTAAATCTTTTTCATTTTTAATATTTTCTTTATCCAAAAAATCAAATACATAGGTATCTTTGAATAATTCATTAGTCAAATCATTAGATGCAGTAATAGCTTCAGTTGTTGTTGGTTCTATTAAGCTTCTTTCATATGATTTCATAGCTATTTGGTTTAATACCATTGATCTACTCCAACCATTATTATGAGTTTGATCAATATACCATAGCATCTCTTCATGAGAATTTGATTTTGAAATAATAACAAGTGTACTCCAAGGAATTTGGGTTGCAGGTTGCAACCTAATTTCATCTCTATGGAACTCTTTTGCAAATTGAGACATTTTTTTAAGCTGTTCACATGAATATCCCTTACCATATTCTTTTAAATCATTAGATAGTCTTTCAATATATTTATTTCCCCAAACCTTTCTTTTGTTAATGATAGTTCCTATTTCATAATAGGTCATTATCATAGCACTATTAACAACAACCATAGCTTTAGCTTGGTTAGTTCTAATAGTTTCTTTGATTTTGTTTAAATCATTTAAATAATCTTTCTCTAATATTGTAATTTCTTTAGTTTCAGTCATATATAATTCTCCTATTTATTATTTAATCTCTTTGATAAATAATTAGGTAATTCCTCTATTAGCTTATATTTAGATATACCTATATGTGTTGATGAATTAGATAGTGTTGTTTCAGCAACAAACTTATCTGCTTCTTTACATAGTAGTAAACTATTGTAGGGTCATCTCTATCAGTTTTTTCTAATCTATCTATCGCATTAACATAAAAAACTAACTGTCCAAAATCAGATGGATGAAAATTGCCAATCTTAACCTCAATAACTACATATGCATGTATCTTTGTATGATATAAAAGTAAATCTATAAAGAATTCCACATTTGTTGGAGTAATTAATCTATATTCTTTTCCTATCAAACTAAAACCAGGTCCTAATTCTTGTAGAAATTTAATAATATTCTCTATCATTTGATTCTTTAAATCCTTTTCTGTTTTTATTTTTTCTTTATCTAAAAAATCAAATACATAGGTATCTTTGAATAATTCATTAGTCAAATCATTAGATGCAGTAATAGCTTCAGTAGTTGTTGGTTCTATTAAGCTTCTTTCATATGATTTCATAGATATTTGATTTAATACCATGCTCCTAGACCAACCATTTTTATGAGTTTGATTAATATACCATAACATTTCTGTATGTGATTTTGATTTTGGTAAAATTACTGTTACTAACGTGCTCCAAGGAATTTGTGTCACAGGTTGTGACATAATTTCTTTTCTTGAGAATTCTTTTGAAAACTTTATCATTCTATATAAATTTTCATAAGAATATCCCTTACCATAGTTCTTTAAATCATTGGATAATCTTTCAATATATTTATTTCCCCAAACCTTTCTTTTGT
>CAMEJG010000040.1 GCA_945919465.1 uncultured Anaeroplasma sp.
ATTTGATACCGTTATATATATTCTCGGCATAATATTTAACTCCGCATAAGGCGGTCCATTATCGCCAATTCTATCAAATATTTATTTGGATAAATTTGATAAGGAATTAGAGATGAGAGGCCTAAATTTTGTCAGATATGCAGATGATTGTAATATCTTTGTTAGAAGTGATGTGGCAGCTGAACGTGTAATGAAATCAGTTACTTCTTGGCTAGAAAGGAAGTTATTTCTTAAGGTTTCAGCAACAAAAACTAAAATTGTAAGACCAACTAATAGTAATTTCTTAGGATTTACATTTTGGAAAAACGGTGATGTTTGGAAATGCAAACCCGGAAATGACCGAAAGATTAAACTTTATGATAAGGTTAAAAAGGTACTTAAGCGTAAGCACGCAGTATCAACTCCACTAGCAATTACATTTACTAAACTAAATCAAATTATTCGAGGTTGGATAAACTACTTTCGTATAGGAAGTATGAAAGGTTTCATCGAAAGCTTTGGACAATGGTTAAGACATAAGGTAAGAGTAATAATTATCAAACAATGGAAGAAACCTATGAGAATATACATTAATCTCCAAAGAATTAATAAAGCATTTAAATGCAATTTTAAAGATGAAGATATATTCAAGGTAGCAAATTCTAGATTAGGTTGGTATAGAAGATGCGGAATGGATGTAGTGAATTACATATTAAGTCCTAAAGTTTTAGCACTAGCTAATAAGAAAAAGGGAAGACCGGGACTGGTCAACCCTTTGGCTTACTACCTTAGGTAGTTTGTGTTCAATATAAATGTAGCGCCGTATACGAGACCCGTACGTACGGTGCAATGGGAGGGGCAAAGAATTATTTTCTTTCCTCTACCCTATTTAGGCTCTTTAAAATCTAAGGTAGGTAGGTAGTTGACCTTTTCCAATCTAAGGTTGTTAGATTATTTCTATCCCCTTCCAAAGTGAGGTAGGTATTTTTTTATCAATTCTATCCAATCTAAGGTAGGTAATTATTTAAAAAAAAAGTATATCTCCTTTATAATTGAAGTGATCAGCTACAATAGGAAGGAGATATACACTATGTATTATAAATCATTAATTGAAACTTTAAAAGATGAAGATACAGATAATCGTATTATTTTAAATGAGCAGGTTACTGATGCTAATAATTGTTATATTGATATAACATTAGTTCCTAAGGATATCACTATTTGTCCTAACTGCTCTTCTACTAACGTTATTAAATATGGTAAAAAGGATAGAGTCATTAAAGATGACTATCTAGCAAATAGGCCAACATTTATTACTATTCATTATAATCGTTTTAAATGTAAGGATTGTTTGAAATTGTTTAATGATACTTTACCCTCATTAAACCCTAAACAATCCATATCTATGACTCTGAAACTAAATATATTAGAAGATTTAAAACTAGATTGTTCATTTTCTAATATTGCTAAAAAAAGAAATGTATCTATTCAAACTGTTATAGATATATTTGAATCCTATGTTAATTTTGATAGGATACCTTTTGGAGAAGTATTATGTATGGATGAATTTAAAAATTTGAAACATTCTCAAGGTAAATATGCTTTTGTGATGTTTGATCCCAATCACCATACAATTAATGATGTTTTGCCTGATAGAATACAGGCAAATATTGATGAATATCTTTATAAGATAAACTGGCATGAGAAGGATAAGGTAAAATATGTTATCACCGATATGTCTGAATCTTATAGAACATTAATTCATCATCATTTTAAAAATGCAACTCATATCATCGATTGTTTTCACTATCTAAGATATGTTGAAGATGCACTTAATAATGTAAGAATCAGAATTCAATCATCATTTAAAAATAATTCAAAAGAATATAAAATTTTGAAAAGAAATTGGAGAATACTTTCGACATATTATATGGATATTGAAGGTGACAATTTTTACAATCATATTCAAATGAAAAACACTTCTGCTGAACAAATAATTATTGATGCCACAACTGTTCATCCTGATATTGAAGAAGCATATTCACTGACACAAGAATTTCTAAGAGGGGTTCGTAATGTTAAATATGAAAATGCTGAAACATGGTTAAATTCATGGATTGAGTCAATCTTAAAATCAAATTCTAAAGAATTTGTTGATTTAGCTAATATGTTCAAAAATTGGAAAATGGAAATAATAAATTCCTTTATTAGATTTGGAGATAAAAGACTTCATAATGGTTATCTAGAAGGAATTAATAACAAAATTAAGGTTATTAAAAGAATAGCTTATGGATATTCTAATTTCAGTCATTTTAGAAATAGAATTATGTATATGATTAATTCTGACTATGTTTTTAAAATGGTTGATAGAAGTAAGATTTCTAGACGAAAAAGGAATCACAAGTAAAATTTCATAAATGATTAAATTTGTAGCTGGCAAAACAAAAAATGATTATATACCTACCTCACTTTGGAAGAGGATATATAATCATTTTTTAATTATCTTAAAATTTTAGGTAGCTACCTACCTACCAAACTACCTCAGTTTGGAAAGAACCATCATTTATTTGTCATATTTAATATTTGATTCCTCTTCAATATAAATTGGCCTATGCTGAGCTTGAATTCTAACATCATAAACTAATCTACATATATAGAATAATGTTATAAATATCGCAAGCATAAATACATCAAATCTTATATGATCCCATGGAAAAGGAGTATTATACATATTATATAAAATAATTCCAGAAATAACATCATAGCCTAATAATAGAAATGTTAATAAACCTAAAACCTTTGGAATATATTCATAGAATCTAGAGAATTCTCTTATACCTAATAATGCATAATGGAATAGCTTTTTAAAGCTCCATTTGGTAGTTCCTGCAACTCTTTCAGCATATTCAAATTCAATACATTTTTTATTAAATCCAACATAATGATAGATTCCCTTTGTAAATCTTTCAAAATCCTTAATTTGAAGGAATGCCTCAACTACCTTTTTATCTAATAGGCAGAAATCTCTAGCTCCCTTAGCCATTTCTTTATCTTTAGTTATAAATGCATAAACCTTATAAAATGAAAGACTACAGAACGCTTTAAACGGATTAGCTCCATGTCTATTTTTATGCTTTGTATATACTAAATTATATCCCTCGTCATGAGCTTTAATCATTTCATCAAATAATGAAGGTGGATCCTGTAAATCAACATCCATAATAATAGCTGCATCACAATTAGTCTTTAATGATGCTTCTAATCCAGCATACATTGCAGCTTCCTTACCAAAATTTCTAGAAAATGAAATATATTGAACTCTACTATCCTTTTTAGCTAATTCTCTCATTAACTCTAAAGTTTTATCTTTAGAACCATCATTAACAAAAATGATACGCCAATCATAAGGTTCCCTTAAATATTTAATTACCTCGTTATAATAAACATTAATAGTATCCTCTTCATTAAAACAAGGTACGATCACTGCTATCCTTTCCATCAGATAACCTCTCTTTCTTTTTCTTTATTCTTTTTATAATTAGTGGAAGAGCGAAGCATAAATAAATTCCAGCCCCACCAATAGATAATCCAAGACCTAAATAGAAACCACTAGGTTCATATTTTAACACTAAATCAACATTAGTTACACCCTTTGGAATAACAATTCCTAAGAAGCCTCCATCAACATCAATTAATTCATAATCATTATTTTTTAGTTTCCAATCTTCGCTATAGGTATAAGCTGTTTTAATTATATGAGCTTTATCACTAGGTACATCACATTTAATTTTCATAGTTGAACCATCAAGTGAATAATAACGGTTAGTATAGTTATTTTGTCTTTCAATAAAATCATCAAATAAGCTATAATCATATCCATATAAAGTAACACTACGATTTGTACTAATCGACGTATCCTTAACTTTCATTGCGAAAGCATAAATAGCATCACCATTATTAAAATATTCATTAAAATGGAATGATTTTAAGGTTTTATCCTGATCATTTAAAACCATTAAATAATCATCATTTGTCATTCTTCTAGTATCTACATCATTACTATATGCGTAAATAACATCACGCATCAATACTTTTTGAGCTGCAGGGTTATTAGTTAAATTATAATAATAATAATTTAATCCCTCCCAACCTTCAGTACCATTAGTGCCATCAGTTGGATTATTTAATGTAGTAGAAGTGAATTTATCCTTGATTATTGATGCTAGAGTATAGCCTGAAATTGATTCAATTTCATTATTTTCTACAATTTTTAATGAAGCTAAATATCTTTGATTATCCTTATTATCTTCTGCTAAACTACCATCACTATTTACATATGGTGAATAAACATAAGCAGAATATAATAATGATGCTTCTTTTAATAATGCATTACTTAATCCGAAAGTAGAAGAAAAATAACTATCATATACAATAAATTGTGGACAATCTGTTAATGAATAATATGCTCCTGTATTATCTCTTAACAATTCAGTATAATAATCACTAGGGAAATATGGAGTATTATTATCATTATGACAAACTATATATTTAGTATTAAATATTGGTGCTTGAATTAATGAATTACCCCCCATAAAATCTCTACCCCAGTGAGTAGAATTTTCATTATAAATATCACTAAGACATTTATTTAATGGTGTATTATAAAATGATTGGAAGAAATGACCGAAATTAACATTACCAATCCAAATATTTCCATTTAATGCATCTTTACCCTTATCAGTATCTAAATGAATTCTATAACCATCACTATCTTTATAGCCTAAATTATATAAAGTATTTTTCTGAGTAGTCATTTCATTCTTTTGTTCAAAATAATAACTATTTGCATCATCTACATTACAAAATATCATAATTCCTGCAAAAATAACTTCACAGAAGAATGCTCCTAAGAATATTTTTCTAATAATCTTTGTATCTTTCTTTTTTAGTTTTAATATAAATGAAATAATTAATAATACAAGATATATTGTAATACAAATAGCACTACCAATCAAGATAGGATAGAAGAAGAAATCCTCTCTCTTATAATGAATATAATATTCAGGTGCTACTACAATTGTGAAAATAATAGTAGCTAATCCTAATACTAAGAAAATTATTGGACATAAATTTAAATAAGGATTATCTCCAACCTTTAAATCATTTTTATCTAATGCCATAGCCATTCCATATAAATTAATCATATATGGGATAAAAAACCATCTAACATAAGGTACAGAATTGAATGAGAAAATACAAGCAAATAATGGAATACAGAATAAAATATTCATTAAAATAATCCAAAATTTCATTCTATTTTCTTTTTTTCCTTTAATAGTAAATAAATATACTAAGAAAATTAATCCACCATTAGTAATATACATTGTTGCATGCTCACGCATATAGTCTCCAGCATCATTTAAACAGAAACGATGTGGTTCATTTGGAATAAAGAAATTAATCCATTGAGTAAAATAATGTCTTAAACTAAAATCTCCATTATATGTAGTAAAATACCATAATGATTTATCTGTGAAGGTATTATTTCTTGATGATTCATTCATTACATAAAGCATACTAGGAAATAATATTACAGCACTCATCATTACTCCTAGTATGATAAAGGCAAAAAATTTAATAAAACTTAACCAAAATTTACCATTTTTGAAAATAGTATTTTTTCCAAAAAATGAAAATTCATCTTCTACATGATTTTCAACTACAAAATAAACACACAAAAATGCCATCAGCATATAAGCTATATAAAAATCATAAAATATAACAATAGCAGTATATAAAGGAATTAATAAATAATATTTACCTTTTTTTTCAATAACTAAATCAACAACAAACATTGCAAGAGGTGCGTAAAAGCAAATACCTAAAAATACAGGAAATATATAATATGCTTCTGTAGTACCACCTACAAATAAAATTAATCCAGAAATAAATGCTGTTTTAGCACTCATTCCTTTTCTAATTAATACATAATATATTAATAAAGCTCCACAAGCCGGTCTTAAAAAGTTTGTTATAGCATAAGCTTTTTCTGCTTCTATAAAATAACTAAAAATAAATGCTACAAAGGTAAAAATATCTAAGGGAATATAATAAATACCACTAAAAAAAGAAGTTCCTCCAAATAATGTAGTATCATATAATGATAATGTTCCTGATTTTAATTTTGTAAAGAAATTATTTATATAAGGATAATATTGTAATGTATCATCTGAGCTCATATGGAAATATCCGCCCTTTAAGCTAGAATACAATACAATAAATGCTAATAATATAAATAATAATCCCCCAAGTAAATACATTGGTTTTATTTTCTTTTTATCATTCCAAATATCATTCCATATTTTTTTTATATATAAAAGAAAGCTATTTAGATAATTTTTAATAGATTCCATTTTATCCTCCAAATGTTTTATTCTAATCAATTATATCATATTATTTATGTAAAGTGTAATTCTTTTATATTATTATCATATTTATATTAAATATAAATTATTTTCAAATTATTATTTTTATTAATAATAATTCTTTTTCTTAATATTACAAAAATCTAATCTTTTTAGTTAATTAACAATTTAAACATTCAAAAAAATAAAAAATTGATATTGAATTAATTTATCATTTATAATATAATTTTTAAGGGCACCCTAAAAGTTCTCCTATATGGGGAATTTTTTTTATTTTTTTGAGGTGAGGTTTATGGATAAGAAACAAGTTAAATATATCTTTGTTACTGGTGGAGTAGTTTCATCATTAGGAAAAGGAATTGCAGCATCAAGTATAGGTAGATTATTAAAAAATAGAGGATTGAAGGTATTTATGCAAAAATTCGATCCATATATAAATGTTGATCCAGGCACTATGTCACCATATCAGCATGGTGAGGTTTTCGTTACAGATGATGGAGCAGAAACTGATCTTGATTTGGGACATTATGAAAGATTTATAGATGAAAATTTAAGTAAAAATAGTAATATAACTACTGGTAAAATATATTCTTCTGTAATAGCAAAGGAACGTAAGGGAGAATATTTAGGTGGTACAGTACAGGTTATTCCTCATATTACTAATGAAATAAAGGATAAGCTTATAAAAGTAGCAGAGGATAGTAATGCTGATGTTATTATTACTGAAATAGGTGGTACTGTTGGTGATATTGAATCATTACCATTCTTAGAAGCAATTCGTCAGGCTAGACGTGACTTTGGTTATGAAAATACATTATATGTTCATAATACTTTAGTACCATATTTAAAAGCAGCAGATGAAATTAAAACTAAGCCTACTCAGCATTCAGTAAAGGAATTAAGAGGCTTAGGTATTCAACCAGATATTATTATTCTTCGTACTGAAATTCACATTACAGAAGGACAAAGAGATAAAATTGCTTTATTCTGTGATGTTGATAAGGAAGCAGTTATTGAGGCAGTAGATGCTGATATTATTTATAAAGTAGCTACTAACCTACATCAACAACACATTGATGATATTATTCTTAAGCATTTTGGTCTTAATTGTAAAGAAGCAGATATGACAGAATGGAATGATTTAATTAATAGAATAGAAAATCTTGATGGTACAGTTGATATAGCATTAGTAGGTAAATATGTTCAATTACATGATGCTTATTTATCAGTAAATGAAGCATTAAAGGCAGCAGGCTATTATTATGGTAAAAAGGTTAAAATTCATTTTATTGATGCTAATAAGATTAATGATGATAATGCAGAAGAATTATTATCTTGTTGTCAAGGAATATTAGTACCAGGTGGTTTTGGTCAACGTGGTAGTGAAGGTAAAATTTCAGCTATTAAATATGCCAGATTAAATAATATTCCATTTTTAGGTATTTGTTTTGGTATGCAGCTTGCATGTATTGAATATGCAAGAAATGTAATAGGCTATAAAGATGCAAATTCATCAGAACTAGATCCTAATACTACACACCCAGTTATTGATTTATTAAAGGATCAATATGAAGGAATTAATATGGGTGGTACCTTAAGATTAGGTTTATATGATTGTAATTTAAAAGAAGGTAGTAAAACTGCTTCAGCATATGGTAAGAGCTTTATACGTGAGCGTCATAGACATAGATATGAATTTAATAATTCATATGATGAGGTTTTTTCAAAGGATTTATTTGTTTCAGGTAGAAACCCACAACAAAATCTTGTTGAGATTGTCGAATTAAAAAACCATCCTTGGTTTGTTGCATGTCAATTTCATCCAGAATTCTTATCACGTCCACAGCGTCCTCATCCATTATTTAGAGACTTTGTTGGAGCTTCTATAAAGAATATAAAATAATTAATAAAAGACAACCAGTTCACATTTTGGTTGTTTTTTTTATAAAAAAGTATAAAGATGCATTTTTATATTTTGAAGTGATTTAATAATGATGAGCGTATCATTAAAAATAGTGGTACGCTTATTTTTTACATATTTGTCTTTTCGTTGACCAATAATTTATTTGGTTATAAAAGTTGAGGACAGAATTTATACTAAACTGCCTAATTAATGCAATTAAAAGCGTTCACTTTGCTATTATTGAATTAAAGAGAAAAATCAAATATAATATAGTAAAGTGCCCAATCATTAATTGGAGTGTGGTTGTAATGATAGATACAGCAGCTTCCGTTCTGGCAAAGCTGAGAAATAAAGCAAAAGCTTCTGGTATCAGCTATCAGCAATGCTTACAACTTTTTGTGCAGGAAGAATTTTTGAGAAAGTTAAGTCATGTGAAAGTTATTAATAGTACAAAATTTAGAGATATTAAGATTATCTATAAGTTTATAGGTTAATTTAGAAAGGAGGTAGCAGTAATGATAGAAAAAAGTTATGTAACAGTGGTTGAAGATATTAAAGAGCAAATTAGAAGTGCACAACATAGAGCGATTTTAAATGCTAATAAAGAAATGTTAATTCTATATTGGAACATTGGTAAAGTAATTAATGAAAACAGTACATGGGGAAGTAAATTTTTAAGAAATTTATCTAAAGAGATTACAAGCGAATTTCCATCCGCTAAAGGTTTTTCAGTTTCTAACCTAAAAAATATGGCTAAATTTTATAGAGAATATTGTGATGTTGAAATTGGCCAGACGCCGTCTGTCCAAATTCCATGGAGCCATAATTTGGAAATTTTAAGGATAAAATCTAAAGAACAAAGACTTTGGTATATTAATAAAACTATTGAAAATGGTTAGTCAGTAAATGTATTAGCTCATCAAATTGATACTAATCTTTATGCACGTCAAATCGAGCAAAAGAAAGTAGCAAATTTTGAAACAAAACTTCCTAGTCCACAAAGTGAATTGGCATTAGAAACAATGAAAGATCCTTATGTATTTGATTTTATTGAATTAAAAGAAGATGCTAAAGAAAAAGATTTAGAAGATGCTTTAATTAATAATATAACTAAAGTTCTACTAGAATTAGGAAAAGGTTTCGCATTTGTAGGTCATCAATATCATTTAGAAGTAGCCGGTGAGGACTATTATATTGATTTATTATTCTATAATATTAAATTAAAATGTTATGTTGTTATAGAACTAAAAATTGGCGAATTTAAACCAGAATATGCAGGTCAATTAAGTTTTTACTTGACTGCAATTGATGAGCAAGTTAAAGAAGTTAATGATAATCCAACAATTGGTTTATTATTATGTAGACATAAAAATAATGTTGTTGCTGAATATACATTAAGAGATATGAATAAACCAATGGGAGTAAGTGAATATAGAATTAAAGATTACTTACCAGAAAACTTACAAAATGAATTACCTTCAATTGAAGAGTTAATTACAATTGTTAAAAAAGATATATAATTTAAAAAAACGAAGATACTCGTAATAGCTCTGTCGAAACAAATTTATATTATCTAGAAAGTAGATATTATGATCCATAGGTAGCTAGATTTATTTCAATGGATAGTTCAGCAGACTATGTTATTATTTTTTGATTATAAAATAAATGAAGTTAAACTTAAAAATATAGTTTTAGAAAATGAAAATTACAGTTGGTTTTATTATAATTTGCTAGGTAGCTATTATTATATGAAAGCTAATGATAATGAAGCTTTATCATATTATTATGAAGCATTATTACAATATCAAAAGTATCATAATGAAATAAGAGAAATTAATACCCGTTCAAATATAGCATACATTCATAATATATTAGGTAATTATTCAGTAAGCTTAAGATATACAGAACAAGTATTAGAATATGCATATAGCTCAAAAAATGAGCTATATGTTTCATATTTAACACAACATTATTTGTTCTCTAAATATATGTTAGATAGAAATGATGAAATAAAAGATTTTGTAGATATAATATCATATGATAAGAAAAAGCTTAATATAGTTTCTGCGATAATATGCATATTATCATTACATGAAATAGACCCAATAATTACAAATGAGTTAATTAATATATTTAGCTATGATAAAGATATTAAAATAATTGAAGATTATCTATATAATAATAAAAATTCAATAAATCAAATTACTCAAACTCCATATTTAGTTAGATTAGTACAAAAAGCTAAGGAAAGTGAACATTATCCCAGAATAAGGAAATTTTTTTATGAAAATAAAAAAAATCAAAAAAAATTTTTTATATCAAAAATCGAAAAGTGTTACAAGACGTATTGTAGCACTTTTTCTTTTTGTTAATTAAAAGTTGAAAAGTGCTACAATTAAACTATTTTCATAATTTTTATATTTATAAAATTAGTGATAAAATTCAGTCGAAAGGAGGCGATGAAATGCGTAAAAGAGTAAAGAAGATATCAGCAGTATTAATGGGTAGCTTTGCAATAATTTCATTATTTCAAAATGCTAGTTCAAAGATACCTTCAAAAGTAATATCACCAACAGTCAAAACAGGTGAGATACGAGTAGGTGGAGATAAAGAAGGACTTATCATTTTAGGAAATAATTCAGGAAACCTATTAACAAGCTAAAATATTAGCTGGCCACTAATATTTAAATTAAGATCTTAATTTACTCAAACAATTGAACGTTCAATTAATTTTATAAAGAATTACATGAAAGCATTAATAAGTTATAAAAATAATTATCAAACTTATTTAATAATAAATTTAGAGGAGAAGAAATGCAGTATTTAGGAATTCCCTCAATAATCATAATATGCTACTTAATTGGAGAAATATCCAAGTTACTATTAAGAAAGAAAAGAAACTATAAATATATTCCAATAATAGTAGGAATATCAGGAGGGATATTAGGGCTAATATCCTATTATATAAGCCCAAATATAGTATTAAACGTAAAAGAGCCAATAATCGCAATATCCCTAGGAATAATATCAGGTTTAGCATCAATAGGCTCACATGAGGTAATAGTCAAGCTATTATCTCAAATAACAAAAAATCAGGAGAAATAAAAATGGCAAATAAAGGCTTAAAATCATACACAAAACAAATATCAGGTAATATAGGACTTATTAGCTATAATGTCAATGTATATAGCGATGATTCTAATTTAGTATTAAGAATTCCATTAATTAATTTAGATGAAGGTAATCCAGTAGGATTATCATTAATCTATAATTATTTAGGAAATAACACATCATTATTTGGACTAAAAATTAGAAATAATTTTGAATATAAACTAATTAAAGGCTCATCTACTCATAAAATAATAAATCCAGATCAAACAGAAGATACCTTTACTCAATCAGAAGTAATTAGTGGAAATACCTCACACCCCACATTTATTTACAAAAGCCCAACAAGTGAATTAACACTAATTAGAGAAACAATTTCTACATCAGGTCAAGAAAAATTTCATTTAGAGGATAAACAGGGAAATAAATATTATTGGAATAATAATTATGTTAGTATAAATTCAAATACAAATTATGATTATATTACATATATTGATAAACCTACTAATCAAGAAATTGAATATAATCCAAATAGTAATGAAATTATAAATAATTATACAAATGAAGGAATAATTGTATTAAAAAATAATAATTTAATTACTAGACTAAGTAAATATAATATAGATGGTAATATATTAGATGAAATATATATTACATATGATTCATCATCAAGAATAACAAACATTAAATACTATTATTTAAATACATTAGAAGAAAATTATTTTTTTACTTATAATACTAGCAATATAGAGATTTTAGATGATAAAAAGAATTATAGAATAAGATTTAATATCGAATCCAATAAATTTAAAACTATTCAAGAGAAATATGGAGATAATGAATTAACAACATTATATACTTTATTATATTCATATTATGAAACTAGAATCACTAATAAATTAGGTGATAAATTCTATGTAAAATATAATCCTAATAATTTAGCATATTTCGAATATGATGAGAAAGGTAATTATAAATTTAGACAATATAATTCCAATAATCTAGTAACATTTGAAAGTAATATAATTAATCCTAATAAATTAGCTTCATATGGAAATAGATTAATAAATCCTAAAATAAATAATTCATCAAGTATAAGTACATCTACATCAGCAGCAAGCACATTAGGATTCACACAAAAAAGAACTCTATCCAGTATTGATAGTGGAAACATATCAGAAGAATATGAATTAGCTATTACAGGAGATATTAATGATCCTTTAACAATAACATTTTATAGAGATTCAGTATGTTATAGTCAAAATGGAGAATTCATTATAGAATTAAAATTATATAATGATGATGAAATAATTGATAGTTATCAAGTTACAAGAAAATCTGAAGATATTGATAGCTTTAATAAGATAGAATTATTTGGATTATTTCCAAAAGCTTCTTATAATAAATTAATAGTTAAAATAATATTATATAAGTCTCAATTAATCTATTCAGATATAATCGTAGCTAAATATAATAGTGGTATATACTATGAATATGATTTAAATAATAATATCACTCAAATTAGAAGTGGAAATAATGAAAGAGTAATAGGCTATAGTGATAATTATATCGAATCAGAGGTAGTAAAAGGAAATAAAGAAAAAGTAATAGAATATAATGGTTTCAATAATCCAATTAGAACAGTTAATAATTATGGAGTAGAGACTAAATATGCTTATAATGATAATAATTATGTAAGATTGAAAACAATTAAATCAAAAACAAATGGAATTAAAACTATAAATTATTCCTATTCAAATAATGATTTAACAGAAGAATCTGATTCATCATATAATAAAATTAATTATTATTATGATAATTATCATAGATTAACTAAGACTATTGAAGAGAAGCTTAAAAAAGAAACTACTTATTTAAATAATAAAGTATCTAAAATTGATGTTAAAACAACATTAAATACTCCTATATCAGATATAGATTATACCTATAATAATGATAATATAAAAACAATTACCTGTGAAAATGGTAGTGTTTATGAATTTAGCTATGATGAAAAAGAAAGATTAATCAATGTTAAATCAAATAATATTATTATATTATCATTAGAATATGATGATAATGATAATATAATTAAAAAGAATTATAATAATAACTATTATACATTTACATATCTAGATCAATTATTAAGCATAATTAAATATAATAATTCTAATAGATATGAAATTAGTTATGATAATTATAAAAGAATAAATAAGATTAAAAATTGTTTAATAAATATAGAATCATCATATGAATATGATATTAATGATAGAGTTAGTAAAATAACAGATAGAGATTCTATAATAGAATATCAATATCAAAATAATGATAATGATATTATTATCAAAAGAAATGTAGATAATTATGAAATTATTGAAGAAAATAATAATCTAACCTTAACAAATAATTCTAATTCAAATAAGCTAAGAGGTTTATTTAATGATAATAATAAATATGTAGGAAGTATGTGTATTAATGATAATAACCTAAGAGGTAATTATCAAGGAAATACCTATATTTATTTATCTTCATTAACTAAGGATGCCTTAACAATAGATAATGGAATATCATGTGTTAAGCTTGATAATACTACTTCATTAAGCTATATATTACAATCACCTAAAAATAGCTATTCAGGTAGTATAGGAATGTGGATTAAGATTAGAAAAGATAATTCTAATTATACTGGTAAATATACTTTATTTAGTAGATATAATAAGAATAAGACTAATAAACTAGAATTAGTATATAATAATAATTCATTAATCTTATATTTAAATAATACTAGTATAAGAACATTATCAAATAAATCATTAAATGAATATACGTTTATAGCATTATCATTTAATATATATGAAGATAATGGTTATAAATTAGATTATAATATTCAATATAATGCATATAATTATTCATCTACATATTCATTATCAAATAATATAGAATTAAATGATTATAATTATTATATTGGAGAAGCAATTAATGATATTGATGTATATCAAACAGGAATAATAATGTCATTAGATGAAATGTTAAATATAAGTGATCTTAATGATTATTATAATATAACAAGCTTTTATTTAATAAATGATCCAGAGAGAGAATTTAAAGACAATGGAGTAGATTTCTTAAGCTCAATGACATATCAAAATATTTCTGGTTATGAATTATATCCACTTCATGGAAGCTTATTGTCATTAAATGGTAAAAAAGAAAAGAATATTATAATTAAAAATAGAAGTATTTGTGATAAAGAATACTTCAATTATAATTATAAAAATAATAGATATTGTTTTGAATGTAATGGTAATTTATTAGAATATAATTTAGGAAATCATAATACTTATACAGTATCATTAAATGTATATGTTCATCAATTAAAAGAAGGACAAATCATATTAGAAGAATATGATAATAATGGAAATAGATTAATATTATATATTTCATCTAGCGGAAGATTAATGTATAAATTAGGAGGTGCTATTTATACTACAGAACTTATTTTAAACTCTAAAGCTTGGAATAGAGTATCTATTTCATATAGTCATTTAAGCTCTAATTATTATATGTGTAATATTGGATGTAATAATAGTCAGGATTCATTCACATTAAATTTTAGTCAAGCATTAGGTGATGTTAATTTATTATTAGGTGGTAGCTATAATATTAATAATCCATTAATAGGACAAATAGAGATGCTTCTAATATCTAATACATATTTTTTGAATACTACTAATTATAATAATATAAAGAATATGTTCTTTATGAATAAATATCAAGAAATAGATGATTTAGGTAGATTAATTAAAAGTGGAGTAAAGAATAAGGATAATAATATCATTACTAATGAATTAGAATATCAAGTAATTAATTCAACCCCTACCTATAATGTATCAAAAGAGATTATTAAATATGGTAATAATACTATTAATAGAAGCTATTCATATGGTACTTATAATAATAAGAATAATATTACTAGTATTAGTGATTCTATATTTGGAAATAAATCATATGGATATAATTATAGAGGCTATTTAGTAGATGATAATGGAATTAGTATTACCTATGATAGTAATGGTAATATCTTAACATATGGAAGTAAGAGCTTTTTATATAATACAACAATAAAGGATAAATTAATTAAAGTAGGAAATAATAGTATTTCTTATTATCCTAATACACTACTACCAAGCTATTATGATGGAAAGAACTTTGAATATGAAGGAAATAGATTGAAAAGAGTTTCTATTCCTTCGGATGATGAAAGCACTTATATAGATTATTATTATGATATTAATGGAGTAAGAATTAAAAAGGTATTTAGATATGAATATAATGATGATAGAAATCCAGAAACAGAAGAAATAAATTATTATTATGAAGGAAACAGATTAATCACTGAATATAAGGGCGAGAATAATAGATTAGATTTCTTATATGATAATAATGGTACATTATATGGCTTTATAGAAAATAAGACTAATATATATTATTATGTAAGAGATTGTATGCAAAATATATTAGGAATTATTGACAGTAATAAAACAATAGTCGTAAAATATAATTACAATGCTTATGGAGAAATATTAAGTACTACAGGTAATCCTTATATAGGTTCTAAAAATCCATTTAGATATAAGGGATATTATTATGATGATGAGACTAATTTATATTATTGTAATAGTAGATATTATGTAGCAGAGTGGTGTAGATGGTTAACACCTGATAGTGTTGAATATTTAGATTCAAGTAATATTAATGGATTGAATTTGTTTAGTTATTGTAATAATAATCCCGTTATGGGGATGGATCCGACGGGACATTTTACAATACTTGGACTTCTTATAGGAATTGGAATTTCATTAGCATTTGAAGTGTTAGAAGATGCATTAGATGGTAATGGAATGGATCATGACTGGAAAGATTATTTAGGCGCTGGAATTTCAGGTTTATTTGGAGGTCTTGGTGGTGGTATTGTTCATCAAATTTGTTTTGCATTTGCTGGCGGAATGGCAGATGCATGGTTATCTGGTGATTTAGAACAAAATGGTTTTTTTAACACTTTAGGATCAATAGTATTATCTTCAGCTATTTCATTTGGAATAGGTGCAGCAGCAAAGAGAATAGCATCTGGAGTTAAAGCATCATCGTTAAAAAAACTAAGCCATAGTATTGCTAATAAGAAATTAGATGCTATGGGCCTGACTGTGAAAATTGGTTCTAATGCTGCAAAGAAACGTGGCGGTTTATCATCTATGATTAGAAATCAATCTAAATGGGCTGGAAATATTATTTCTGAATATACAGGAAGTGCATTATCTGGCGGTATTGTTTCACTAGGTTATGGACAAATGAGCAATTATTTTAGCTGGTATTTTTAGTTTGATATTATACGAGGAGATATTGTATGGAAAATAAAACCTTCTTTAATTTTATGAAATGGTATTTTAAATTTATAAGTGATAAGTTTTATGTAATTCCTGTTAACACTAGTCTTCATTACATCACAAAAAAGGAAAGATTGGGTTTAGTTGTAGCAGCTTATTTGATATTTGTTGCTTCATGGAGTGTATTATTATTGCAAACAACTGGAAAAATATGGCTATTTCTTTCCATTATGATTATACCTTTTGTATTATTGCGTTTAACACGTTTTAGCTTTACATATTATTTTATTTTATATAAAAAGTCTAAAAAAATTAATCGTTCTATTAATGATAAGGTTATTATAGAAGAGTGTATGCTTTATAAGGCTTCAAAAAAGATTAGAAATGTAATAAATCAATATTATAAAATTATTGATGTAACGGGTACAATATTTTCATTGAAATATTATTTGTTTGATAGAACAAAAAATAACAATTCAAACAGTCGTAAAAAATATATTATTCTTAAAATTAAATCCAATAAAATATATTTAAATGGAAAAAAAATATCTAACAAAAGATTGATTAATACTTCAGAATTAAATAATTTATTTTCACTTGAAAGAAATGAAGAAAATTAATTTTGAAAAATATAAATAATTAAACTATTACAAGGTTCACATCAAGATGTATAGGACTACGGTCTTATGCATCTTTTTTGCAGTGTGCCGGGCATGGCACTAATCTCACTGGTGAAAGTCCAGTCACGGGTAAATACCTGTAAGTGTAGCAAACCCCAAGCCGTTAACAGTAATGTTATAACCTGAGTTTTACAGTTGTTATGCTACAAAGTGAGATTATATATTGAAAAATATAT
>CAMEJG010000041.1 GCA_945919465.1 uncultured Anaeroplasma sp.
GGCTCCATAAGTCGTGCTCTCATATTATACTATACACATTTTTTAATGTCAACAATTATTTTATCTTTTTTTAACACGTTTTCAGCCTTTTTTGCTTAAAAAAATTGTTTAAAATACTTTTTTACAATAAAAAATGAGAATAACAACTTCTCATTTCTCATAGTATTTTGAATTTTCATTACAACAGGAATCTTCTATATATAATTCCTCATCATCAAGTGATTTAAAATCACAGCATTTAATATCATTATTATATATATTATCATCTATGATCTTACCAGTTTTCTTACAGGTTCTACCAAAGACATATTTACATAATAAACATTGAGAATATTTTTTCAATAGAATTCCACATCCTTTAAATCAATTTCCTTATATTCATCCTTATATAAATTATTTTTAGGATAACCAAATGATAAAATCATATGAGGAATTAAATGTTCAGCTAAATTAAATAGTTTCCTTTGTCCTTCAATCTTATAATCCTGTGGCCAAGTGCCAAAATAACAAGATCCAATTCCTAATGATAAAGCAGCAAGTACCATATTCTCCTCTGCAAGAGCACAATCAATGATAGCATAATTAGGTGCATTCTCTAATGCCTTACTCATATCCATACAAACTAAAATGGCTAGTGGAGCACTAGCTAAAGCATTGCCAGCTTTACCATTAGCATCAGCCATTTTCTTTATCATTTCTCTATCTTGAACTACAATAAAATGCCATGGCATCATATTACGAGCAGAAGGAGAAGATAATCCTGCTCTTAAAATAGAATTTATATTATCCTTAGATATTTTTTCGTTAGTATATTCTCTAACACTTTTTCTTTTTAAAATTAATTCTAAAGTATTAATAGTAACACATCCTTCTATTTATACTTTAACACACTTAAGCATAAAGTTCTATCATTTTTGTTACAAAAATTTCAATTCCAATTGCTACTAAAATAATACCACCAATAAGTTCTGCTTTTGATGCGAATTTAGTACCAAATTTTTTTCCAATAAATACTCCAATAAAACAAATGACAAATGTAACTAATGCAATAATTGCAACACAAATTAGAGCTAAAGAAAAATCATACTCACCAATAGTAAAACCAACAGAAAGTGCATCAATAGATGTCGCAATAGCTTGTACAATTAAGGCGATAATTCCTGTTTTATGTTCACTTTCTTCATCAGCTGGTTTAAAAAATTCATAAATCATCTTACCACCAATAAAGGCAAGAAGTATTAATGCTATCCATGGAATAAAATATTCAAAAATCTTAAATTTTTCAACAATTGTATGAACACATATCCACCCAATAATTGGCATCAATCCTTGAAATAATGCAAATAAGGTTGACATACCAACATGTTTTGTAATAGGCATCTTATTTTCTTTAAATCCATTAGCAAGTGAAACACTAAAAGCATCCATCGCAAGACCAATACCCAATAAAATACTATTAAGAAAGAATTGAAAATTCATAATAACCTCCATCAAAAAAATAAAAAAAACCTACACTAACCCCTTTAAAAAAGATTAGTGTAAGTCTCGTTTTTTAAAACTGAACCTGGAAAACCAGTATGTAGGCCAGCTACTATCTCTAGCAAACTACTCCCTTACGACAACAAAATTCTATCATAAATAAACTTTAAATACAAATAAAATATTTTTAAAATAGTTAGCATATACTAAATGAGAGTTTTCCCTCATTCATTATTTTTCAACTATTTCCTTTGCAGCAGCAAGTGTAGAAGCTAAATTTTGCATCTCAGATGGAATAATAATCTTAGTTGCTTGACCTTCAGCAACATGCTGTAAAGCCTCAAAGCTCTTTAATGCTAATACCTCTTGAGAAACATCTGCTTTCTTCAAATACATTAAACCTTCAGCCTCTGCTTCACGAATCATCTTAATACCATTTGCTTCAGCAGTCTTAACCTTTAAAATTGATTCAGCCTCAGCCTCTGCTTTTAGTATTGTTGTTTCTTTTTCAGCAGTAGCTTTTAAAATTTGAGATTCCTTTTGACCTTCAGCAAGTAGAATTTGACTCTTCTTCTCACCTTCAGCAAGCAAAATCTTTTCACGTCGTTCACGTTCAGCTCTCATCTGGCGTTCCATTGCATCACGAATATCCTTTGGAGGTAAAATGTTCTTTACCTCAACACGATTAACCTTAATTCCCCATGGATCTGTAGCCTCATCAAGAATAGAACGCATCTTTGTATTAATAATATCACGGCTTGTTAATGTTTCATCTAAATCTAATTCACCAATAATATTACGTAAAGTAGTTGCTGATAAATTCTCTAAAGCGGCAATAGGATTTTCAACACCATAAGCATAAAGCTTAGGATCAGTTACTTGAAAGAATACAACTGTATCTATTTGCATAGTTACATTATCCTTTGTAATAACTGGTTGCGGATCAAAATCCTTAACTTGTTCTTTCATAGAAACAACATATGCTACCTTATCAACAAATGGCCATAAGAAATTAATACCTACATCCCATGTAGCATGATATCCACCTAATCTTTCAATAATATACTTATGAGTTTGTCTTACAACTCTTAAACGTGAAACTAAATAAATAACAACAACAAGTAAAATAACACCTAAAATAATTCCCCAAACTACTCCAGCATTTAAAAACATATAATTCTCCTACCCTTCTATTTTTTTGACAACAGCTTTGTTTCCTTTTAAAGAAACAACCTCTACTAATGAATCCTTTGAAATGGTTTCTTCTTCAGATTCCATTAAAATAGCAGTATAAATAATGCCATTCAATTTAACCTCACCACCATCAAATTTAGTGATATCAGTCTCTGCCTTTATTCTTTTACCAATAAATTCATCAGCATTTGTGTGTCTAACACTTCTTGCAAGCATTTTTTTACACAATGGTCTTGTTGCAATTAATGCTACTAGCGAAAGAACACAGAAAACAATAATTTCTGCCCACCAAGGCATTATAAATGATAATGCTAAGGTGATTATAGCTGCTAAAGCAAACCAAATAGAAACCAACTCCTGTGTTGATGCTTCAACAACTACTGAAATGACAAATATTCCAAGCCAAATCCAAACCATGTAATTTTCCATATTATGCCTCCTCCCCAAGATTTATAATAATTGCACGATTCTTCTCATCATATGTAGCAGCATATCTTAAAAATGATCCTTTAGGAATATTAATAGAAAAACTGCTAATAATGTAATTAATCATTGCTCTTGAACAAACTCTAACATATGTTTTAGATATAGAAATTGGCAATAAGGAGGATTCAGGAACCTCATTACTCATACAATAATCCTTATTCATTAAAAAAACATATATTTTTTTACTTTCTCTTTCAATTCCCACTCTAACTCTATAGGCATTTAAAAAATAACTCATTAGGCTTTTATTGAATGTGATATGTGTATCATATATAGAAGCAAAGCCCTTTTGATTGTTTGTATCAAAAAATTCTATCATATTTCCACCCTCTTCAATAATATATTACACCACATTCCAAAGAAATTCAACAAAAATCGTATATAAATTCATAAAAATTCATTATTATTTTTTTGTTAAGTAAGTTTTATTATCGTCAAATTCAATTAAATGATCTTTATATAATCCTCCATAAGCTCTTTTAAATGCTTTTCTAGAAAGCTTTAATAAAGCTTCAACCTCTTCACTTGAAGATTTAGCAGTAAGCTTCATTACTCCATGATGATTATTCAAATAATTTAAAATAATCTTTCTATCACCATCTATCATATTCTCTTTATGGGAAATTAATGAGCCATAATATTCCCCATTTATAGCTTTTGTGATTGTAACCTTAACCTCTTGTCCAACTCTATAATCTCCTCTAAGCTGAGAATTAGGAACAAAAACATACATTAAATCATTTGTTGCAATGCCAATACCCTTTTCAGATACTCGAACTACAAATCCCTCTACCTCTTCATAATCAGCATAATTAACATTCTTTTTTAATGCTATGATATCAAATCTATTTAATGGCTTACCAACTAATATATCATGTTTTATTTTTAAAGAAATAAGCATTCTTTCACCTACTAATGGCCATAAGCTTTCATTATATGGTAAATAATCTTTAGATATTAACACATCCTTAGGAGTATTAATATTGACAAAAACACCCATACCACTAAATACCTCAACAACTTTGCATACTCCTGATTTCTCTAATGTACATAAAGGTTCAGTTTCAGTCGCAGTAGGTCTTTTACCCTTATCAGAATAGATAAAAACATTAACTGTATCATTAACATTATATTCCCTACTTGATTCTTTATAATGTAGTAACACTTCATTTATTCCATCAGTAAGCATATATCCTAAATCAGATTTCCTTTTTACAGTTAATTGATTATATTCTCCTAACTTTATCAATTTCTATCACCATCCTTATAGTTTCTATCAGTTTGTTTTAAATACATTTCTTTTTTTTCATTAAATGAATTTTTCTTATTCCTTTTTCCGGATTCATATTTTTTTATAAGGGCCTTTTTTTCACTTTCACTTAGCTTGCTACTCATTTTTAGGATCCTCATATAATGAATTATTTTTAATACCACTTGCTTCTAGCTCTTCAATAATCTTTGATAAATTATACTCAGTTGATTGTGTATCTGGCATACCTGTTTGATAATTAATTTGTAAATACTTACCATCTTTTGTATATAAAAATAAGATACTAGAAAAATTATTCTTCTTTTTAATAGTATATTCTTTAAATATTTTTATAGGGTAAGATACATCATCCTTTGGCTTAAGTGTGTGAAAAAACATACTTAGCCTTTGAAAATATAATACACCATTTTTCAAACTCATAATAAAATCAGATGTAGCTCCTGTATATAATTTACCATTAACAGATGACAATACTATAAAACAAGGTTTTAACCCTTTTAATTTATGCTCATTACGCATATCCATTAATATTTGATGCCTATCCATTTTATAAATCCTCACTTCTTAATCACTATTACAATTATAACACATAAATTATAAACAATAAAAAAAATTGAAAAAAAATAAAATATTTGTTTGACAAACGCTTTCATTAGTGGTAACATATAGATGTAAAGAATAATACTTTTCAAATAATCTCTCCCAAATAGAAAGGACACCTAATATTTAGTAGGTGTCTTTTCTCGTTATATAAATGTTTTATTTATTCCTTTTGCAATTATTCCAGATAAAATATCCATAGCTTGATCAATATGATTTGGAGTAACAAAATATGAATTATTGATATCTATAATCGTAGATAAATCTACAACTGTAGGAACTCCAATTGCGATAACTTCACAACCTAAAGTATCTTTAGATAATTCTTTTCTGTTATTATATATTCCACTTCCGGGATTAATGGATTCTCCAAACTGAATCGAACTACATATTCTATTTAAGCTATTACATGCAAGTGCGTCAATAACAATTACTAAATCAGGTGAAAAATCATTTACAATAGCCCTTATAATATCACTAGATTCCATTCCAGTTTGACCCATTACTCCAGGAGAAATAGCAGATATATTAAATCTTTTTTCATCTTCAAGATGCCTATTTACTTCAATTTGTTCTAAAACTAAAGGTCCTAATGAATCCGGAGTAATATTAGGATTACCTAATCCAACAACTAATACATTCTTTATTTTTTTCATTCTAGAAATAAAATCGCAAATAATTGAGGAAATAATTTTAATTATTACTTTATCCTTATTATAATAATCAAGATTTTCAATTGAATAATATACTCCTTCTTTTTTATTAAATCTTTTAGAATCCTCTTTATTAATAATACATTTTCTTAGTCTCATTCCATTAATTATTCTATCGACTGGATAATTGATGCTTTCATTATATTCTTCAATTGCTAAATCAGTTCTATTAGTCAAAATAATCACCACTATTATTTTTAGTAAAAAATAACAAAAAATACAAAAAAAATTATTTTTCTTGATTTAGTAATTTATAAATGCTATAATATGTATCGCATGTAAGAAAATGTGGAGGTGAAATTTATGGCAAACATTAAACAACAAATCAAACGTGTTCGTACAAATGAAAAAGCAAGACAAGCTAATGTAGCATTCAAATCATCATTAAAAACTGCAATGAAGGCTGTATATGCTGCTGTCGAGGCAAAGGACGCTCAAAAGGCTAATGAAACATTATGTTATGCTTATAAGAAATTAGATAAGGCTTTAGCTAAGGGAATCGTTCATAAGAATTATGTTGCAAGACATAAGTCAGAACTTGCTACTGCAGTAAATACTTTAAAGTAATACCTTATTTATTTTTATAAACAAAAAGGCACCGCTTGGTGCTTTTTTGTTTTATTTTAATAGATATAATTCTAAGCCTAAGGATTGATCAATTTTTCCAGATTTAATATCATACTCTAATTGATTTAACAATTCTAAATTATCCTTTATCTTTTTCATTGATGAGCTTTTAGCATTTTTAATCATATAATAGGCTCTACCTAAAGATACATTAAATAATTCAGCTAAAGCATTTTGCTGATATTTTGCTTTGACTAAAATATATGCATTATATAACTCTTGAAACTTATTAATTAATAATGACACTAAATATGATGGTTGAATATTCATAAGCTTAAAATCTTTATAATATTTAAATACTAATTTTTTATCATTATTTATTACTGCTTCTACCAACTGATAAACATTATCCTCTAAAGGCTGAGGAATCATTAGCTTCACATCTTCACTAGTAATTATTTTATCATCATTCTTATAGCATTTTAAGATTTCTATAGCCATATCTAAAGCTGAAACAGATGAAGATACATAACTAGATAATAATGATAATGCCTGTTCATCAATTTTATAGCCACTGTCCTCTAATGATTTTTTTGCATATTCTGGTAAGGATACATTCTTAACCTTAACATCTATGGTACTACAATATCTTTTTACCTTATTAATAATTTCATTGGATTCTAATCTTTTAGCAGTAAATACCAAAACATTATTAGAATTGACATCATTCATCGCTCTTAATAATTCATTTAGTGCATTTTCACTTATTTTTGATATAGCCTCAAAGGTTTTTACAATTAAAAATTTAGGTTCTTCAAATAATGAAATAGTGGTTAATTCATCAATTATTGAATAAATTCCATCATCCTCTAAATCATAATTAATTACATCACAGCTATCATTCATAGTTTTTTGTAATTCATCAATTCTTTTATTGCATAAGCTTGAGTCATCAAACAAAATTAAATAATTAGTCAAGGTATCATCTCCTTGACTAATTATAACATTATTTTAATTTATTATCTATGATAATTCATCTAATGTTGAAAATATATAACCTTCATTTTTTAATTTTAATATAATGTCATATAAATCTTCACTGTTATCCTTAGATACTGTATGCATTAAAATAATAGCACCATTATGAATTTTATTAATAACATTATTATAGCTATAATGATTTCCATAATATTTATCTTTATACCAATCTACATAAGCTAAAGACCAAAATACTGAAGTATAACCATTATTTTTTAATAAAACCTGACTATTATTTGTATATTCACCTTTAGGAGGTCTTATGTATTTAGATATTTCTTGTCCGGTTTTTTCTTTAAATGCTTTTTCTAATTTATTAATATCATTTAAAATTTCTTCATTAGTAGATTCCTGAAAACTTTTATGAGAGTATGTGTGGTTTCCAATAATATGACCATCATTGATCATTTCTTCTACTATATCCAAACTAGAATTTAAGTAATGTCCTGTAATAAAAAAACAAGCTTTTGTATCTGTTTTTTTCAATGTGTTTAGTATTTTTCTAGTATACCCATTTTCATACCCACAATCAAAGGTTAGATATATTTTTTTATCATCACTTCCTATAGTATAACCATTATTATCTTCTATCACTGAGATATGTACATTGGGTCTTTCATATTGTTTATTTTTACCTACACCATATTCAGAAGCAATTATTTTTGAAAATGGTAAAATAAATATTGTCAATAAAAATATAAATAATTTTTTCACATTATCACCATTTTTATTATTACTAAATAAAGTAATTAGAATCTACTATATTTTTCCAATTATAATAAATTCCTAAATATAATCCAATAATATTAATGTATAAATAAAGTATAAAACCTATTAATATTGAAAAAATCCCATATATTTCTTTGAATTTAAAATTATCTAAATAAATAATAAATGAAAATGAAAAAATTATTGTAAATAATAAACTAAATAATATTCCTTTATATAATAATTTAGTATTAATAGTTTTTAAGGCAAAGCCTTGAAGAATATACTGAAATAAAAGATATAATATTATATATATAATTAACATAGATAATAAATTAATGGAATCTAATAGAATAAATAGAATCATTAATATTAAAAAAATAAATGGTAAAAATATAGAAAATATAATAGAAATTAATCTTTTATTCTTAAAATAAGGTTTATTAGTAATTAATTCTACTCCCTTTAAATAGAATTTAAATAAAGTAGAAGTGGAATAGATACTTGTTATTATCGCAATAATACTAGAAGATAAATTAATATTAAAACTTGATAAAAATATAAATATATCCTTTAATGTAGAATCAGGAATAATATTGATATTTATAATCCTAGAAAGTATAGTTATCAATAAAAAAATTGTAGAACCACCATTAATTATTAAAAAAAAGCATACTGCTGCAGATGCTAATGAAATATTTGATAAAAGAATAAATAATCTTCTTAATTTCATTAATATCACCATATTTAGTATGCTTTATTTATTTTTTTATTATTCAGTATAGCGATCTGATTCAATAGCTAAGTTTTTCATATATTCACAAAGTTCTTTAGAATAATCTGATTTTTTTGAAATATATGACCAATTACCACTAGCTGTTGATGGAATATTCATTCTTCCATCACTATCAGATAATCCTAAATAATCCTGTATTGGAATAATACAGTATTTTGCATTATTTTTCATACAATATTCAATAATTTTAAGGGATGGACGATCAGTAAATTTGATATTACATATTTTATCTACCATAGCTTTACCCTTTTTATCTAATTGATGATAAAAGGATTCAAGCAATTGGTTATCATGAGTTCCTGAATAAAATAGATTATTTTCAGGATATTTTTTATAAATTGGAGCTTTTTTAGTATAATCTCCTAATTCAAATTGAAAAATATTCATTCCTGGATATTTACAATCCTTTAATAGCTTATGAACATCTGGTGTCAAATAACCAAGATTTTCAGCCACTATTTTGGCATTAGGACATACCTTCTCTATAGCTTTAAATAATTCATAACCAGGTCCTTCTACCCAATATCCATTTTTAGCTGTAGTATCTCCAAATGGAATTGAATAATATCCAGCAAATCCTCTAAAATGATCAATTCTTAAGATGTCAAATACTTTTAAAGAATGCTTTACTCTTTTTATCCACCAAGAATATCCATCCTCTTTCATTCTATCATAAGCGTACAAAGGATTACCCCACAATTGACCATCAGCACTAAAGGCATCAGGCGGACATCCTGCAACTCTTGTAGGATTTAATCTATTATCTAGCTGAAACATTTTAGGGTTAGCCCAAACATCACTTGAATCATATGCACAATAGATTGGCATATCTCCCATTATTTCAATACCCTTTCTATTGGCATATTTTTTTAATTTCATCCATTGTTTATAGAATAGAAATTGATAGAATTTCCATTCTTCTATTCTTTCTGCATATTGGTTAGATAACCAATTTAAGGATTCTTCTCTACGGTATTTAAAATCATCATACCAGGTATTCCAGCTTCTATTTTCTTGTTCTTCCTTTAATACCATATACATTGCATAATCATGAAGCCAATAATTTTCTTCATTAACAAATTTTTGGAATTCTTCATTTAATAAATTTTTATTTTTATAAGCTTTATGGAGAATATGATATCTTTCATTAAATAAAGCTCCATAGTTTACTCTTTTAGTCTCAATTGGAGTCGGTAAGTCCTCAATAGATAATAATTTATCTTTAACAAGCTCCTCTAGATCAATAAAATAAGGATTAAACGCAAATGCGGATAAAGCCTGATATGGTGAATCTCCATAGGATGTAGGACCAATAGGTA
This sequence comes from uncultured Anaeroplasma sp., assembly GCA_945919465.1. Classification (GTDB taxonomy): domain Bacteria; phylum Bacillota_I; class Bacilli_A; order Acholeplasmatales; family Anaeroplasmataceae; genus Anaeroplasma. The sequence continues at coordinate 10,171 of CAMEJG010000041.1, forward strand.
ATATTTGCCATATTTTTTGGCCTGCTGACTTTAAAAAATCAACAAATGCATAAGCTTCCTTTCCTAATGAACCAATACCATATTTAGATGGTAAACTTGAAATATGTAATAATACTCCTGCACTTTTCATTAAAAGTTTTCCTCCTTTTTTACTTCATTTAATATTTTTATTTCTTCTTCACTAAATGAATATTTATTTAATAAATCTGGTCTTCTTTTTAAGGTTTTTCTCAAGCTTTCCTTTTTCCTAAAATAATTAATTTCCTTATGATTACCATTTAATAAAACCTCTGGTACTTTCATACCCTCAAAATCTATTGGTCGTGTGTATTGAGGATATTCTAAAAGTCCAGTTGAGAATGAATCATCCTCATAGCTTTCCTTTCTAATGGCATCCCCTAATAATCTAATAACACTATCTGCTACTACCATTGATGCAAGCTCTCCACCTGTTAATACATAATCACCAATAGAAATTTCATCATCAACAAAGGCTCTAATTCTTTCATCAAATCCTTCATAATGTCCACATAATAGGATAAGCTCTTCTTTTTTACTCAAATCTATGGCAATTTCTTGATTATATTGTCTTCCTTGAGGAGTCATCATCGCTATGTAGCTATTTGAATTAGCATTTTCTCTTATAGCTTTGGTAACAATATCAACCTTTAAAACCATTCCTGCTCCACCACCACATGGAGTATCATCAACATTTTTATGTTTTAAATGAGAATATTGCCTAATATCTATTATCTCTATTGAACAAACGCCCTTATCAATAGCTCTTTTTATGATTGATTCACCCTTAAATTCAGTAAACATGTTAGGAAAAAGGGTTAAAATTTTTATTTTCAAAACAATCCCTCTATTTCATTAATATGAATTTTATCATCTATCTCTAAAATAAATTCCTCAATAAATGGTATCATATAGCTCTTATTATTATAATAAACTACTAGATAACAGGCTTGAGGTAGCTCTCTTATTTCAATTACCTTACCTCTTGATTCATTATGTTGATTAATAAGCTCTAAACCAATTAAATCACTATAATAAAATTCATCATCATTTAATTGTTCTCTATTATCTTCACTAACATAAATATCATTACTATGATATTTTTGTACTAAATTAATATCTAACAATCCCTCAAATGAAACTAATAGATAATCTTTAAAATTGGATGTTTTTTTTACAACTACCTCTTCATAATTACCCTGATGCAAAATAAAAAGATGACTTCCAGGATAAAATCTATCAAAATCTGTAGAAGGTTTAATTTTTAAATCACCCTTAATGCCATGGGTTGTCATAATATGACCACATTTAAAATATTTCATATTTTTTCACGTCTCCATATAATATAATTTTAACATATTTCTCTATTTTGAAAAAGAGTTTTTATAAATATTGCAAAATAAAAGACCAGAATAAATCTGGTCAATTGATTATCGACGTTCCTTAATACGAGCAGCCTTAGCAGATAATGTACGGATGTAGTGTAATTTAGCACGACGAACCTTACCTTTTCTAACTACTTCAATATGGTCGATAGATGGTGTATGAACAGGGAAAGTACGTTCAACACCGATTCCGTAAGAAATCTTTCTAACAGTGAAAGTCTCAGAAATTCCAGCACCTTGACGTTTAATAACTAAACCTTCAAATACTTGGATACGATGAGTATCACCTTCAGTGATCTTTACGAAAACCTTAACAGTATCACCAGCACGGAAGCTTGGACGATCTTGTAAGTATTCAGCAGTAATTTCATTAATTAATGCTTGACCCTTTGCGTTTGCCATAATTGTATCTCCTATCAAACAAAACTCATAGCCAAAAATCCCATGTTGCCAGCGGAGTAATGTGCTTTACTGAATTTAATCAGCCATTACATAATATCATATAATAATTTTATTTGCAAGTTATTTTTTAATTTATTTTTCGTAATTGATTAATACATTATCAAAATGAATATCCTCTGCATTACTAATAACATTTTCCTTATTAGCATTTACGAATATATTTTTAAATGTTAAATTATTTATTGGTTTTTCCTTTAATCCTTGAATCTTTATTGCTGTATCACAACTTGATACCATAATATTTTCCATATGAATATCTCTAAATTCAGGAATATCATCTAAAGCTATTTCCTCTTCGTGTTCATGTTCATCCTCAATATTCACTAAAACATAATTCATAGTAAAAATAAATGCCTCATTAATAATGTTATTCATTTGAATATTTCTAATAATAATATCTTCTACTACTCCTCCACGACCCATAGCAGATTTAAATCTTACACCGATATCAGTACCAGAAAAAGTACAATTTTCTACTAATACATTTGATATTCCTCTACTCATTTCACTTCCAACAACAAAACCTCCATGAGCATCAAAAACCTTACAATCATGAATCCATACATTTTTTGTTGGAGCCTTTATTTGGCGAGCTTCTCTATTTTTTCCACTTTTTAAACAAATTCCATCATCTCCAACCTCAAAAATAGTATTAGAAATCTCACAATTTGTGCATGATTCTAAATCAATTCCATCACCATTTTGAGCTGAAAATTTATTTTTAATTTTAGCATCCCTCATAGTAAAATCATTACAATATATAGGATGCACATTCCAAGCTGGTGAATTTTGAATAGTAACATCTTCAATTAATACTTTATCACAATGTCTAAGCGAAACTAAAACTGGGCGATATACATCATAATTATCACTTGCAATATCTAAAGCATTGTCTAAATTATAATCAGGTTCTCCCTTTATTACACCTTCATAATAGGTTTTAGTAGGACACCAAATGCTACTTTCTTTTGTTTCAATAACATATTGACTTTTTTTCAAGCATCTTTCCCATTCCTTAGAGGTTAATTTGAATTTTTTTATACCTCTCCATAAATGACCATTACCATCAATTGTACCTTTACCTGTAATTGCGATATCATGACAATTAGTAGCCATTATTGGAGAAATAGCACGGATTCTTCTTTGACCCTCATATTCTGTAAATATTAAAGGATACTCCTCCTTTGATTTAGTGAATTGAAGATATGCATTAGTATCAAGATGAAGATTCACATTGCTTTTAAGCTGAATTGGTCCTGATAAATAGTAACCATTAGGAATCAAAACCAAGCCACCACCATTGTTACTACAACAATCAATAGCTTCTTGAATTGCCTTTTTATTATTAAAATTAATATCTGATTTAGCACCAAAATCTAAAATATTATAAACCTTTGTATATAATTTTGGTAATTTTACTATAAAACTTTCCATACGAACACCTCATTTTTATTATATATAATAATCATACTATTTTCTAGAATTATTTTTAATAAAATAAAAAATCACCTATAATTATAGATGATTATTTATATTATTTAGTTGTACTACCAAAGCCACCATTACGAATAGAATCAGTATCATCATCAATAGTAATGCCATATTCAACAAAAATTCCCTGCATAAATCCTGTTCCCTTAGGAATAGTTAATACTTTATTTTCATTAGAATCATTAGTTATTTTTGCAAAAATATGTCCTTCATTATCGGAATAATAATAATCACTATCAATAATTCCAACAGTATTATTTAATTGAAGACGATATTTAAAGCCTAAACCACTTCTAGGATAAAGCTTTAAAACAAAATTATCTTCCATTTTAACTCTAATTCCAGTAGGAATTTTAGCGGTTTGACCTGGATTTAAAGTTATTTCATATGGTGCATAAAAATCATAACCTGCAGAACCTTTTGTAGCTCTTTTAGGTTTTTTGAGCTCTTCGTAAATATTTTTTGCTTGAGACTTATAACAATCATCTAGTCCACTTTCAAATTGATTAAATGATACTATTTGAAATTCAGCTATTCTTTTAAAATTAGACATCTATAGAACCATCCCTATATAAAACAATTCTTCCTTCTCTTTTTGTAGCTTTAATATCAATTACTCTTTGATTAGAACTACCTACCCAGTGAATTTTAGGATCATATTTATCAATTTCAAAGCGGCCATCGCAAATTACATCAAGCATTGAAATGAAAGGAAGTCCTGAAATTTGTTCATATGTATAGCCTGTATAAAGCCATTTAGTTTTATTAGGAAATTTCGCATTAATTTCAGCAATTAATTCCCCGATATCATTTACATTCATTGGATGTAGTGGATCTCCTCCACTAAAAGTAATGCCAGATACATAATCTTTACGAAGCTCAGCAAAAATTTCTTCCTTTGCTGCATCATCAAAGGGAATACCACCCATTGGATCATGAGTAATAGGATTTTGACAGCCCGGACAATGATGTCCACATCCAGCTACCCAAAGAACAACACGTAATCCGCTACCATTAAGCATATCATCCTTTGTTATATTATGATAACGCATTACATACTCTTCCTTTCTGCAATTTCAGCCATTTTTGCATCATTAAGACGAGTATCTCCATTTACTCTAGAATAAGATAGATAACCATTCATACGTTCAATTTTAGTCAAATTCTTACTACCACATTTAGGGCATACATCCATACTTAACTCTTGATGTCCACAATCCTCACAATATGCTAGTGATAAATTAACACCTTCATAGAATCCTAAATCCATAGCTCTACGAATTAAGCATCTAATTGCATCAATATTATAATCAATTGGATATTTTACATATTGAATTTTTCCACCATTTGCATAATCCCAGAATCTCTTTTCCTTATCCTGCTTTTCAATCGGAGAAATATCTTCTGTTACATGACAATGGAAAGAATTTGAAACATATGGACGGTCAGATACATTTTCAACAATACCATATTTCTTTCTAAATTGTGTTATTTGAAGACCACATAAATTCTCAGCTGGAGTACCATATATTGCATATAAATGGCCATCCTCTTCTTTGAATTTAGCTATTTTTTCATTAATATATTTCATTACCTCTAATGCAAATTCTCCATCTTCAGCAATACTCTTACCATTATATAATTCTTGAAGTTCATTTAATGCTGTGAAACCAAATGAAGCAGTAGCACTCTTTAATAAAGGCTTAATCTTTTCATTAGGCTGTAAATGTCCACCATAAAAACCACCTTGACAATATGCAAGTGGATTAGTTGAAGCACGCATCTCACCTAAATAATCATAGGTACGGCAATGAAGCTTACGAATTAAATCCAAGTAGTAATCTAATACCTCATAGAAATCCTTAGATTCTTTTCTAGCCTTAGCTAAAATCATAGGTAAATGTAAGGATACAGCGCCAATATTAAATCTACCTACAAATACTGGCTTATCTTCATCATCAAGAGGATGTGCTCCACCTCTTTCATACCATGGAGATAAGAAAGCACGACATCCCATTGGAGATATAATAGCACCATATTTTTTATACATACTAGCTACATAGCCTTCACCAGTTAAGCTTAACCAATCTGGATACATTGTTTTAGATGAACAAATTAAACCCTCTTCAAATAAATCCTCATTAATACATCCAGGTCCATGTAAATCCTTATCATATAAGAATACAATTTTTGGGAAAAGAACTGGTCTTTTTCTACCAGGCTTTCCTTGTCCACCACGTCTTACTTTTAAACACTCCATAGTACACATTCTAGCAAATCTAGAAGTACCAGTACCTAGTGTTACAGTAATAAACGGATAATCACCACGACTTGAACCTACAGTGTTAAATTTATATTCTAAGCCTTGCCAACCTTGCTTAAATTCAGTACGTACATCCTCTAATGCTTGTTCATTGGCTTTTACTCTTGTTAATCCCAAGCCTACATATTTATGATAACATCTTTGGAAAGATTTTTCGGCATACTCATCTAAAATCAAATCAATAGATGGTACAGTAAAGCCACCATATTGTTGTGCCGCAGTAGATAATACTATATCACCGATTACATCAAAGGCAACATCTAGACTTTTTGGTTCATTATACCAAATATTACCCATTTCAAAGCCACCCTTTAATACAGTGGCAACATCAAATAGACAACAGTTCATTGTATCTCTTCTTGCAGACATATCATGAACATAAATATAGCCATCATTAATTGCCTGTAATTCTTCAACATTTAAAAAGAATTTCTTATATAATTCTTTATTAAGCTGATTATATATTAGGCTTCTTTTAGTAGATACTAAGGCACTATCAGTATTTGAATTTTCCTTATCCCCGATATACATAATAGATTGACTCTTTGTATATACTTCATCAAGCATATGAACAAAATCAACCTTATAATTTCTATAATCACGATAGCTTTTAGCTACAGTTGGAAAATGAGTTTCAAGTGATCCCTCAACAAAATTATGCATTTGGGCAATTGATACCTTTGTTAAATTCTTTTCATTTATACTTTTTAATACTGTAGAAACAATATTATTTAAATCATCCTCTGTGAAATCAACTAATACTCTTGATGCAGATTTAGTTACTGCTTTCTTAATTTTTTCTGGATTAAAAATTTCTAAGGTTCCATCTTTTTTTTCGATAAAAATATCAGCCATATAAAACACCTCACATTTAGCAAAAACGGAATAAAGGATACAATAATTCTAGCATTAATTTGTATCTCAATCAATGATACAAAGTAATATTTATAATTTATTATATTTTACTTTAGTTTCATAATATTTTTTTATAATTTTTCATTTATTTTCTTATTGTTTTATTCTGTTGTATTTAAAGATAAGACAAAACATTAATTTTGTATATATATTATATACATTTGTGAAAAAAGTATGAAGAGATTATAAAATTTATTTATAATAGTAATAAATACTATATATTGTAATATAAGAACAAAAGTGAAAAATAAATTTTTCACCTTTAAGGCCATTCGGCCTTTTT
>CAMEJG010000042.1 GCA_945919465.1 uncultured Anaeroplasma sp.
ATTTTATTTTGATTATTTATATTAATATAATTAGTAAATAAAATGCTGATTAACAGCAATGTGGACATTTATATGTTTCACTAGATTCTACTTTATAAGTTTTTCCACATCTACTACAAGTTTGACTTGAAGCAAAATATCTATTTATTTTTTTCAATGTCTTGCCATAATGTTCACACTTATATTCTAATAGAGTTCTTATTTTACCTAAGGATGATGTGAGCATTTTTTTATGCTTCTTAAGCTTTTGTTTAGAGAGTAAATCTTTAACATCTAAATCTTCCATGTAAATAGTATCATATTTAGTAATTATGACTTTCGTTGCTTTATAAATTGTATCTAACATGTAGTTATCTTTATATCTATAGACCTTCGCTAATTTCTTTCGTTGTTTTTCTGGATTTCATGGCATAGACCTCGCTTTTTGGATTATAATCCTTAATTTCCATGCCATTATTATACTTTAAAATCCATCGTCTTACAACTTCACTAGTTGAAATATTATAATTATTAGCTAGATCAGAAAATGATATTCCTCCCAATAAATATTCTTTAATTACTTGTTCTTTGAATTCTTTAGTATATGGTTTGCTAGTATTAGAAACCATAAATGCATTTTCACCCAATACTTCATATCTATGTGCCCACTTACGTATATCACCTGACATATTAGACATTTCATATTCATTTGCTAATTTAACTGAAGATTCACCTTTTAAATATCTCTTTATAATTTCTAATTTTAACTCTTTACTATATTTTGCTTTTTTTTCCATAAAAAACACCTCCAAAGTAAATTTACAATAATTTGAAGGTTGCGAATCCCATGGGGATTGTTCTTTATTCCTTTAATTATTTTATTTGTCTACTTTTGAGATATCATATCATTCACGAGTAAGGCTCAGATGCATCAAACTGTATTTAAGTGAGATCTATTTGAAGCTATTTTATACTAATATTGTAATTTTTTTATTACTATGAATAGTATTAGTTATTTTTTTTGCCATTTTACAATTATAAAAAGCAAGTAACTTGTGATTTTATTATTTGACAAATAATTATTTTTAATATTGAAAGCCCTATAATAAAAGTATATAATTTTTATTATAGAGGGATAGTTATGGAAAATTTTTATTTTAATAGTAGTACTATATTTAAGTACTTACGTAAGGTTTTAAATGAAATAAATAAAGTATATGTTGATAGTGGAATTCGTTCAGCTTTTCTTATGAAAAGATATTGTGAATTTTATAAAATAGAGCCAAAAAAAGGAGCTAAATTAGCATTATTAACTCTATTAAAGGATATCGGAGTATTTTATCAGGATGAATCTATTCCTAAAAATAATTTAGCTTATAGAGCGGCCTCAAGCTATACATTTTTAAAGAACTGTTCTCCATTAAAGGATGATAGTAAGCCATTATTATATTATAAAGCTAAATATATAGAAAGTACTGAGAATGAGGATTATTATTATGGTTTACTAATAACCTTAGTTAATCAGGTTATCATGTATGATTATCAAGAATATTGTTATTCAGAAATAGAAGAGCTATTAAAGCATGATACTACAAATACCCTACATCCTCAACAAATTAGAAGAATGATTAAGCTTTTAAAAAATCAACCTGATATTTTAGAAAAGCTTAATACAAAAGGAAGCTCTTTATATGCATATGAGGTTTCTAGCTATATTGTTAAAGCTGGATTTTCTGATGAAGAATTATTAGGCTTTATAGACACTACTAATTTCTCATTTGAGTTTCATAATCATGAGACCCTAGCTCATACTATTACCACCGCTTCTATAGCAAGAGATCTAGCAAAATTATCAAGACTAACTGATGGACAAACCTATGAAATATATCTTGCTGCTTTACTTCATGATATAGGAAAAATTAGAATACCTAAGGCAATATTATGCTATCCAGGAAGATTAAATGATGAAGATTTTAAGCTAATGAGGAAGCATGTTGAATATTCTAAGGAAATATTAGAGGGTTGTTTTTCTTATAAAATAGTAGAAATGGCTTCTAATCATCATGAAAAGCTTGATGGTAGTGGTTATCCTAGAGGATTAAGAGCTATAGATTTATCAATTGGTGATAAAATACTTGCAGTAAGTGATGTTGCGAGTGCTCTATATTGTAAAAGAAGCTATAAGGAAAGCTATGATTCTGATAGCATTATAGAAATCTTATCTGAAAATGCAGAATTAGAAAAATTAGATAAAAGAATTGTAAATCATTTTATTGATAATTATGAATTTATCATGGAAAATGCTAAAGAGAAGGAGAATATGGTTTTAGCAGCATATAGTGATATGAAAAGCGAATATCAAGATTTAATTGAATCAGAAGCTTTAAAAGAATTATTTAATAATCCTAATGCTAAAAATGATATTTTTGATGAATGATGAAATTAAAAAAAACAATTGAAAATAAAATAAAAAAAATGAATAATAATGACCTTATTATACTTATAAATGAATTATGTGATATTAATGAAGATAATATAAAATATTTAAATAATTCTTTATCTAATGCTAGTATAAATGTAGCTAAAGAAATAGATAAAATAGATAAATGCTTTTTTTCTATTAATATTAATCTTAATAAAGCATTGAATATATATTGGGAATTAAATAGAACCTATAAAGACTATAAAGGTATATGTGAGATAGGATTACACTTATTAGAAAATATTGATATGTTTTATGATTGTTATTTAGATAGTATATTTGAAATAATATTTGAGCTTTCAGAATCTATTTGTAGTAATATTTTAAAGATAAATGATAATTCAATTTATATTAATAGAATAAAGGATATATTAGATAAATTTGAATATGAAGGATTATTTGAATTATATTCATATTTCGATGATTTATAGGAGAAAAAATATGTATAATATTAAAGAATCAGATTGGAAATTATATAAAAAATTAGTTCCTATTTGGCAAGAAAGATATATGGAAAAATTGAATAACGAATATTTAGAAATATTGTCTAAAGAAAAAAAGGCCTCAACAATTTTTTGGGAACTAGAAAAGAGAATTAATCAAGATAAAAAGAGTCTTGGTGTAATAATAAGTATGAGTAGATCTACTATGCACCAAAATGTATATATTATGCTTAGAGATAATATTATTAATTTTGAAGATATTAGAGAATTTAGCGATGATTTTAAAGAAATAATTAAATTATTTTATTAAGGGAATTATATGGAAATAATAGAATATTATTCATCTCAAAATAAAGAATATTGGTTAAACGAAATAGGAAAAAGCGATTGGGGAGCTGGAAAATATTTATATTCATTACTTAAAGAAAATAAATTAAAAAAATTAGTTGGTGAAGAAGCTTTAGTTTTATTATTAATTGAAGATAATAAATTAATATCATTTTGTACCTATGCTCCACTAGATGATATACAGCCCACTAAATTAAATCCATGGGTTGGATTTCTATATACATTTTCTTTATATAGAGGTAATCTTTATGCTAAATATCTTTTAGATAAGGCATTAGCTTTAGCAATAAAAGATAAAAAAGAATATGTTTATATTTCTACAAATCATATTGGTTTATATGAAAAATATGGTTTTGAATTCTATAAAATAGAAAATGATATTGAAGGGTTTCCATCACGTATTTATAGAAAAAAAACAGGAGTATAATGAAGCTTGTTTGAAACTGGCTGTTGTTAAATAGATAGTCAAAAGTTTAATAATAATTAAATAACTAAAGGAAAAATTAGAATTGGCATGATTTCTATATTAATTTGGAGTCATGCCAATTTTTACATTTAATTGCATCATAAAATTCCTAAATGCTTTATTATGATAAATAAAAAGAGGCAATATTGCCTCTTAAAATAATCATTTAATTTTATAATTTGCTCTCATTGCATTTAATATTGCAATAACCGCAACACCTACATCACCAAATACAGCAAACCACATATTAGTAATGCCTAAAGCTGATAATATTAATATAGCTATTTTAATACCTAACGCAAAAATAATATTTTCTAAAACTATTCTCATAGTCTTTTTAGCTATTATTTTTGCTTTTATTATGGAATCTAGATTATCATGCATTAATACTATATCAGATGCCTCTATTGCAGCATCACTACCAATACCACCCATAGATATTCCTATATCAGATGCCATTAATACTGGGGCATCATTTATACCATCACCAACAAAGCATAAAATATCATTTTTATTTTTATTATTTAATAATTTATTTACTTCTAAAGCTTTATCTTGAGGTAAAAGAGATGCTTTATATTCATTAATATGAAGACTATTTGCTACAGAGCTTGCTATTTTTTCATTATCTCCTGTAAGCATTATTGCTCTACCATTTATTGAATTAATATAATCTATTAATTTATATGCTTCTGGCTTTATTTCATCTGAAATTACAATATGTCCTAATAATTCATTATTCTTTACAACATAAACAATAGTACCTATAACATCAATCTTATTATATTTGATATTAAATAAATCTAATAGCTTTTCATTTCCACATAATATTATTTCATTATCCTTTATTGCCTTAATTCCTTTTCCAGAAATATCTTCTATGATATAGCTATTATCTATTTTTTTAGAATATTCTTCCTTAATGGATTTAGCAATAGGATGATTAGATAAACCCTCAGCATTTGCTGCAAGTTGTAATATTTCATCTTTTTTTTCATTAGGATAAACCTCTATTACCTTAAAATTTCCTTTAGTTAAGGTACCAGTTTTATCAAAAACAAAGATATTAGCTTTATTAAGCATTTCTAAGTAGCTAGAACCTTTAATTAATATACCATTATTAGAAGCTCCTCCAATTCCTGCAAAGAAAGAAAGTGGAATTGAAATTACTAATGCACAAGGACAAGATACTACTAAAAAGCTTAAAGCTCTATAAATCCAATTAGACCATTCCCAATTATTAGTACTAATACCTACAACAATTGGAGGTATGATTGCTAATATAAATGCTAATATTACTACAATAGGAGTATAATATTTAGAGAATTTTGTGATGAAATTCTCAGATTTAGATTTATAAGAAGAAGCATTTTCAACTAAATCTAATATTTTAGCTACAGTAGATTCAGAATATTCTTTTGATACTCTAATTTCAATATTGCTTGTTAAATTTATTGTACCTGAAATAACTTCATCATCAATTCCTACTTCTTTAGGTAAAGCCTCACCAGTTAACGCTTTTGTATCTAAACTAGTATTTCCTTTAATAATAACTCCATCAAGAGGTATTTTCTCACCGGGCTTCACTAAAATAATATCACCAACATTAATAAGTTCTGGTTCGACTATTTCAAATTCATTATTTTCATTTAACTTATTAGCGTAATCAGGTCTAATATCCATTAATGATGATATTGATTTTCTTGATTTTCCTACTGCATATCCTTGGAACCATTCCCCAAGCTGATAAAATAATAATACGGCACAGCCCTCATCAAAACCTTCAGGCTTATTTTCTGTTATACCAGTATAAATTCCTAACCCAAAGGCTCCAATTGTCGCAATTGACATTAAAAAATTTTCATCAAATAACTGACCATTAATTATATTCTTAAAGGCTTTTTTTAATACGTCATGACCTATATAGATATATATAATAAAATATAAAATAAATGGTAATAACCATCCAAAATCAAAAGGAATTAATGAAGCAATTCCATTTGGATAATTATTAAAGCAGTTACTAATAATTATATCTGTTATTTTTACTATAAGAAATAATATGGTAGAAATGATTATTCTTTTTAAATTTCTTTTTTGTTTTTTAGTCATTTTATCACCTAACTTCAATATAATTATAACTATAGTTGAATAGTTTGTCAACTGTTTAACTAAACAAATATAAAGTTAATGTAAATTTATTGATTTTTTCTTAATCATTTAGTATAATTTAATACGTGCTTTAAAATATATTTTATGGAGATTTGATTATGAGTACATTAGTTGTAGTAGGCTCTCAATGGGGCGATGAAGGAAAAGGAAAAATTACAGATTATTTAGCTCAAGAAGCTGATGTCGTAGTAAGAAGCCAAGGAGGAAACAATGCAGGACATACCATCACATTTGATGGTAATAAATATGCATTAAGAAGTATTCCTTCTGGAATATTTAATCCAAAAATTAAAAATGTAATGGCAAATGGTATGGTTATTAATCCTAAGCAAATGCTTGAGGAATTAAGAGGACTAGAAGAAAGAGGAATAAAAGAATATCAATTATTTATTTCCAATAGAGCTCATATTGTATTACCTTATCATGAGGCATTAGATGGAGCCTATGAAAATCTTAAGGGTGATAAAAAAATTGGTACTACTAAGCGTGGTATCGGACCTTGTTATTCTGATAAGGTTAATAGAATAGGTATTAGAATTGCTGATTTAATTGAACCTGAGATTTTTAAAGAGAAGCTAAAAGATGTATTGGTAATTAAGAATAAAGAATTAGAAATGCTTGGTGAACGTACCTTTACAGTAGATGAAATATATAATGAATATGTTGAATATGGTAAGCAAATTAAGCCTTTCGTATGTGATACAGCATTATTATTAGAAGAAGAAATAGAAAAAGATTCTAAAATATTATTTGAGGGTGCTCAAGGAGTTATGCTATGTATTGATCATGGTACATATCCATATGTTACATCTTCATCACCTACAGGTGCTTCTGTACCATTAAATAGTGGTATTGCGCCAAGAAATGTTCAAAATGTATTAGGTATTTGTAAAGCCTATACCACTCGTGTGGGAGAAGGACCATTCCCTACTGAAATTGAGGGCGATCTAGCTCATTATATTCGTGAGCGTGGTCATGAATATGGTACAGTTACAAAGCGTCCAAGAAGAGTAGGATATTTAGATTGTGTAGCTTTAAATTATGCAAGAAGAGTATCTGGAATTAATTATTTATCATTAATGCTATTTGATGTTTTAAGTGGTATAAAGGAATTAAAAATATGTTATGCTTATGAATTAGATGGAAAACTAATTAATACAGTACCAGCATCACTTAATGAGTTAAATAGATGTAAGCCAGTATATTTAACTATTCCAGGTTGGAATGAAGATATTTCTAATGTAAAGAGCTTTGATGAATTACCATTAAACGCAAAAAATTATATTAGAAAGATAGAAGAATTAACAAAAACAGAAGTTGTATTATTTTCTGTTGGTCCAGATCGTGAACAAACTATTCTTCTTAAGGAATTCTTTAAATAATGGAGAATTTATTAATTTCTAGCTGTTTAGTTGGAAATAATACTAAATATAATGGTAAAAATAATTATTTGCCATTAATTGAAAAATTAAAAGATAAATATAATTTAATAGTAATATGTCCTGAGGTTATGGGAGGACTTTCTATTCCAAGAGATCCTTCAGAAATAAAAGGAGATAAAGTTATTTCTAATAAAGGTAATGATGTTACAAAGGAATATAATTTAGGAGCTAAAATAGCTTTAGATTTAGCAAAAAAATACAATTGTAAAAAAGCTTTATTAATGGAAAAATCTCCATCCTGTGGAGTAAAAAAAATATATGATGGTACATTTTCTAAAAACTTAATTGATGGAATGGGTATTACTACAAAATTATTATATGAAAATAAAATAGAGGTCTATTCTAAAGATGAAATAGACCTATTATTAAGATAAGGGAGTATCGTTAATGATACTCCCTAAATTTATTATTAATTCTCTTTAAAAGTATTATTATATATTTGAAAATAAGCCATAGGCTTTCCACACACAGGACATACCTCTGGGGCATCTGTTCCATTATAAATATGTCCACAATATCTACATTCCCACATAACATTATTTTCTTTACTAAATACTTTATTATTTTCAAGATTATCTAATAAAGCTTTAAATCTTATCTCGTGTTGGTGTTCAATAGCTCTAAGTCCTTGAAATAATTTAGCTATTTGAGTAAAGCCTTCTTCTTTTGCAACCTCACTAAATTCTTTATATAGCTCATTATATTCAAATGCTTCGGCACTAATCGCATCTTCTAAATTTTTGCTAGTATCTTTTAAAAATCCTAGCTTTTCAAATATTAGTCTTGCATGAGTTAATTCATTATCAGCTGTATATTTGAAAAATTCAGCAAGCTGCTCATAACCTTCCTCTTTAGCTTTTTCATAATAATAATGATATTTTGCATAGGCTTGTACTTCACCAGTAAATGCAGTATATAAATTTTTTTCTGTTTTTGAACCTTTTAATTCCATTTTATCACCAAATATATTATTTCTATTTTTTTTATTAATATTCATAATATAGAAAGTAATTTTAAAATATGGTATAATGGAATAAAGAAGCTACTATTAGGAGGTTATTATGAATAATTTATTTTTATTTAATCTTTCAAATTATGAAATACCTTTAAATGTTGTTATGAAGTTATGGAAACAAAATATTAATATAGAAGATATAAATAATCTTTCTTTAGAAGATTTTATGAATAAATATATAATTAAAAAGAAAGATATTGCTGAAAAAATAAAAGGATTATATAAAGAAATAACTACAAATCCTCTATCAGTATATGCATTAGCTTCTAATGGATTATCTGAAAGAATTATTGATATTATTTTATCAAAGAATATAAAATACATATTTGAATTTCATTTATTATCTAATGATTATTTAAATGAATTAGGATTAACTGATTCAATAATATCTAAAATTAGATTAGCATTAAATTTAGATTATATTATTGATTATAATGATGAAATAATAAAAAATTATATTAAAGATTTAGAAAATAATTCTATATATATTGAAATTTTAGAAAAGAAAATATTAAAAGAATTAAATGAGGATTATATATCTGATAGTGAGTTATTAGATAAATTAGAGGATTGTTATAAAAAAGGTCATATTTATGATAAGGCTATAAATAATCTAATTAATAAGGAATATATAGAAGCTTCATTATTTGGTATTAAAAAGATGCCACTTACATTAGATGAATTTTTATTTAGTCTTCCAAAGGATAAAAATAGCTTAATATTATTAGATTTTATTAATGGTTTAGATTTAGATGAAATTCAAAATAAATATGATATTTCTAGACAAAATGCAAAACAAATAATAACTAAATATCATATTCCATATGTTACAGAACAAGAATATTTAGATTTATATAATACTTATTATTTTTCATTAGATGAATTTTGTAAAATTTTTCAAGTTGATCAAAAGGTATATAGATATATTGAATTAATAAATACTAAACCTAAAGGAACTAGAAGAATTATAGAAATGCTTGAGGATGAAAGAGTATCTATTAATACTAAAATTAGGATTCAAAATACCTTAGGAAAATATGCCTTTATTGAAGGAAAATCAATTTTAAAAAAAGATATTGATATATTAGAGGTATTCTCAAAAACTATTACTAAATCTATTAGTATTGAAGAATTAGAAACAAAATTTAAGAATTATTGGTATGAATTATTTCATGAAGAATTAAGCTATAAAGCTAATAATTTTTTAAATATTGTTAATGAATCTAATTCATTAATTAATGGTAAGGATGGATATCGTTACTATAATATTAATAGCTTAGATATAGAAGCATTTTATTCTAATTTAAATATTAAAAAATATCAAAATGTAGAATTATCTACAAAATTAATATTTGATACTAATAAAGAATTAATGAAGTCTTTTGATATTAATGATGAATTTGAATTATATAGTATTTTACGTAAATCATATAATAAAAATAATATAGAATTCAATAGAAAACCAATTATTAGTATTAATGGAGGTAATAGAAATAATCAAATAAAAACTCTATTATTTGAATTATCCCCAGTATCTTTAAATGATTTTGTAAAGGAATATTCAAATGTATATGGAGTAAATGAGAAATCATTTTCTAATTATGTTACAAAAACATTTTCTCCATATTATCAAAATCAAGTATTCACTATTCCATTTCCAGAACCTTCCATAGATACAATTAATAAAATAAAAGAGATACTTAATAAAGATTTTTATTTTATTAGTGATATTCCAAATATTTTATATGATAATAATATTATGTTTTATGATTATTATTTAAATAAAACTAATTTAAATAAAATAGGCTTTTCTTTAGGTGAAAACTATATTTATAGTAATAAATATATAGATAGTAAGGATTATTTCAATTTTTTATTTGATGATATTTTAGATATTTATAAATTAGATTCTAGATATTTAGCTATTCCTAAATTTGTTAATTTATTAGAGGATAAATGTAAGACTTTTCAATATATTGAATATGAAAGAAATGTTTATTATAGTATTAATAAATTAAATCAAATGAATATATCATTAGAATTAATCAATGATTTTATTAAAAATGCTAATACATTTGTTTATGAAGATGATATTTTCACTATTGATTATTTAATTAATAAAGGTTTTTCTCATTTATTATTAGATTATAAATTACCAAAGGTATTCTATTCTAATATTTTAAAATATTCTAAAGATTTAGTTTATAATAATATTAATTATTCAAATAATTATATCTTTAAATTAAATAAAAATAATACTATTAGCTTTATTGATTTAATTGAACAAATTATAGAGCCTAAGTATTATGTTTATTTAAATGATATAATTAAGGATTTAGAATTAATTTATGGTATAGTAATAACTGAAGCAAAGCTATTACAATTTATTAATAAATCAAATATTTATTATAATAGTGATACAAATTTATATTATTTAAATTATGAAACATATAAAAAAATAAATAGTAAATAGATTATATAGAGAAGCTTTGTCTTCTCTATTTTCTCTATTTTTTTTAAAAATATAAAAATTCTACTTGCAAATAAATTATTTTTTGATATAATAGTGTTGCACGTTAAAAATGCCGCAGTAGTACAACGGTTAGTACATCTGATTGCCATTCAGATGATGACGGTTCGATTCCGTTCTGTGGCTCCATTAGAGTTAAGTATAGCTGATACGAAAGTATTGGCTATTTTTTATATTGGCATAACATCCATATATGACAAAAGTGATAGTATTCTTTTACTATTATAATAGTAATATAATTATTTATATGTTATAATTTATTTAGGTTTATTTGAAGGGAAGATAATATGATAGCAATTACTTATGATAGAAAAACAAATTCTATATTCCAACATTTTGGTAGAACTGAATATTTTTATCTATTTAATGAAGCAACTGGTGAAGAAAAAATTATAGATAATGGAGGATATTCGCATCAAGATTTAGCTTCATATTTAAAATCATTAGGTGTTTCTACATTAATTTGTGGTGGTATAGGCTCTCATGGTGTTGAGGCAATAAAATCTGCAGGATTAAAATTAATACCTGGTGCAGTTGGTGATGTTAAAGATGTAATTAGAGCGTATAAGAATGGAACATTAGTTGGTAATCCTAATGCTATTCATTTATGTTCACATAGTGGAGTCCAGCACCATAACTAATACATTAATAAAATGGTCACCTAAGAACTAGTGCCGTAGTACAATAGTTGTTTAGGTGTCGAGTGAGCTCGGAATACTTGGTTAATACCATAGTTTCGGGTTTTTTATTTTAGGAGGAAACATTAAATTAATTGAATTAAAAAAAATGATGTAAAAGAATTTAAAAGGCTTATGCATGAAGCATGCCAATATGGATTTGAATCTTAAAACCAAAAAATGGATTACTTGTACTCCATATTTTGATATTAGAAGTATTTATTTTTATGTTAATAAATTAAAATTTCATATTATTGAATTTTGGAATAAATATAATCCTGATCCAAATATACCAGATAATTTTATTGGCGATGTAGGATAAGGTATGTTTGAATTTGAAAAAGTAATAAAATAAAAATGGTTGTGTTTATTTTTCTTTAATAAATTAAGTAAAAAAATAATTTTTGTTTGATAGTAATTATGTTGAAATTTGACTAAAATTAAAGTATATTATTATATGGATTTTTATATTCATAGGAGAATTTATATGGAAAAGAATAGTATTAGATATTTTAAATATATAGATTTATTAGCTTTAGAATTAAGTACAGCTATGGGTTGTACAGAACCAGTAGCTTTAGCTTATGCAGCAAGCTTAGCTAAAAAGGTATTAAATGATACACCCCTTAAAATTGAGGCATTTGTAAGTGCTAATATTGTTAAAAATGTAAAAAGTGTTATTGTTCCTAATACTAATGGTGGAAGAGGTATTGATACTGCAATTGCAGCAGGTTTTACTTTAGGTGATTGTGAAAAAGAGCTTGAGGTTTTAGCTTCAGTTAAGGAAGAAGAAATTAAGCTAATTGATGAATTTAAAAGGAATGTTCCTATCAATATAAAAACAAATGAAGATGGTCATATATTTGATATTGGAATTAAAGCCTATTCAAAAGAACATTATTCTTATGTAAGAATTGTAGATACTCATACTAATGTATCTGAAATGGTTTATGATGGAAATAATTTAACTTTACCAAAAAAGAATTGTAAAACTCATGTAATTGTTGATAAAGAATTAGATGAGTTTAAAAAGACAATTACTATCAAAGAAATATTAGATTTCGCAAATATTGTGGAAATTGATGATATAAAAGAAATATTAGATAGACAAATAAATTATAATATGGCAATTGCAGAAGAAGGTATTAATAATAATTATGGAGCTAATATTGGTAAAACCTTACTAGCTACATATGGAGATTCTCCATTTATTAAGGCTAGAGCTTATGCTGCAGCTGGAAGTGATGCAAGAATGAATGGCTGTGAAAAGCCAGTTATTATTAATTCTGGTTCTGGTAATCAAGGTATTACTGCAAGTGTACCTGTAATTGTATATGGAAAAGAAATTAATGCAGATATGGATAAAATATATAGAGCATTAGCATTTTCTAATTTATGTACAATTCATTTAAAAACAGGAATTGGTACTTTATCTGCTTATTGTGGAGTAGTTAGTGCTGGAGCTTCCTCTGGTGCTGGTATTTGTTATTTAGAGGGTGGAGATTTTAAAGCAATATCCTATACCTTAGTTAATGCTTTAGCAATTACCTCTGGTATTGTTTGTGATGGAGCTAAGGCATCATGTGCAGCTAAAATCTCATCTGCAGTTGATGCAGGTATTATGGGATATTGTATGTATAAAAATGGTAATCATTTCCATAGTGGAGATGGTATTGTTAAAAAAGGTTTAGAGCATACTATAGAAACAGTTGGCTTATTAGCTAGAGTTGGTATGAGTGAAACAGATAAGGAAATCATTAAATTAATGTTAAATGATTAAGAATTGAGGGATTTAGATGATTGAGGTTAATAATTTATCATTTTCATATAATTCAAAGGATCATGCGTTAACCGATGTATCATTTAAGGTTAAGAATAAGGAATGGCTTTCTATTATTGGTCATAATGGTTCTGGAAAATCTACTATTGCTAAATTGTTAGTAGGTCTATTAGAACCAACTAAGGGTAGTATTTTATATGATGGAATTGAATTAACTGAAAAAACTGTTGATAAAATAAGACATAGAGTGGGAATTGTATTTCAAAATCCAGATAATCAATTTGTAGGCTTTAATGTTAAATATGATATTGCCTTTGGACTAGAAAATCATCAAATTGAAAGAGAAGAAATGAATAAGCTTATTGATGAATATACAAAAAAGGTTGATATGTTTGAATATAAGCTAAGAGAACCTCAAAACTTATCAGGAGGACAAAAACAAAGAGTTGCGATTGCAGGGATTTTAGCTATGAACTGTGATATTATTATTTTAGATGAAGCAACCTCAATGCTTGATCCTGAAGGTACAAAGGATATTATTGATTTAATTAAAGAGCTTCATACTAATTATAATAAAACTATTATTAGTATTACTCATGATTTGAATTTTGCTCAATTATCAGATAATATTATAGTATTAAAGGAAGGTAAAATTATTTGTGAGGGTAAGCCAGAAGAAATATTTAATGAAAGAGATATTCTATTAAGCTCTAATTTAGATATGCCCTTTAGCTTAAAGGCATATTATGAAGCATCTAAAGAATCAAAGCTTAAAGATAATAAGGAGGTAATGGATTTATTATGGCAATATCATTTAAAGAAGTAGACCATTACTATCCTGGACTTAAAAAGCATGAATATACTGTAGCTTTAAGTAATATAAATTTAGAAATAAATGATAAGAATGAATTTATCGCAATAATTGGAAAAACGGGTAGTGGTAAATCAACTTTATTACAGCATATGAATGGCTTAGTATTACCTTCAAAGGGAAATGTAGTAGTATTTGATAATATTATTACTCCTAAAAAGAAAAAAAATCCTAAGCTTAAAAATGTTAGAAAAAGAGTAGGCTTTGTATTTCAGTTTCCAGAATATCAATTATTTGAAGAAACAGTATTAAAGGATATAATGTTCGCACCAAAAAATTTTGGTCTTAGTGAAGAAAAAGCTAAAGCTAAGGCAATAGAAATTGCAAAATTATTAAATATTGAAAATTTGTTAAATAAATCTCCATTTAATCTTAGTGGAGGTCAAATGAGAAGAGTAGCAATTGCTGGTATTTTAGCATATGATCCTGATATTTTATTATTAGATGAACCCACAAGAGGTTTAGACCCTAAGGGTGCAGAGGAGATAATGGAATTATTTTATGAAATTCATAAATCTACAGGTAAAACTATAATTTTAATATCTCATGATATGAATTTTGTTTATAAATATGCTACAAGATTAGTAGTATTAAATGATTCTAAAATAAGCTATGATGGAAATAAAATAGATTTATTTAAGAATAATTTATATATTGAAAATCATTTAGAAAAGCCTGAGGTTTTAAAGCTTATTGATTATTTGAATGATAATCTTAAAACTAATATACCTTATAATATCTTTAGTCTAGAGGAATTAATTTCTTATCTAGGAAAGGAGGTATATAATGGATAATATAAGTTTTGGACAATATGTACCTGGTAATAGCTGGATATATAAATTAGATCCTAGATTAAAAATAATATTTTCTGTTTTATTAGTAGTATTATTATTCTTTATCCCTAATTTATATGGAATGCTTATTGCTTTAGGTATTTATATAATTATGTTTTTAACAACAAGAATACCTCCTCTTAAGGTATTAAAGGGTTTAAAGGCTATTATATTTTTATTGATGTTTACTGTATTATTACAATTAATATATTCAACAGGTAATAAAGAAAATTTATTATATTCATTTCCTATGCAATTAGGATTATGGCAAATATTAATAATTATTGGATTATTTATATCATATTATTTATTGAAGAAAATTATTCCATTTAAAACTATAATGTTATTATTAGTAATTTTCTTAGGCTTTTTAGTGTTATGGTGTAATCCTTTTGAATTATTTAGTTGGAATTTTAATTTAAATTTCTTAACCTTTAATTTTGATATTTATCAAGAAGGTGCTACTAATGCAGCATTTTTATTCTTAAGAATAGTATTAATGATAGGAATAACCTCATTATTGACATTAACAACAATGACCACAGATATCAATAATGGACTTGAGGCTGTATTATCACCACTTAAGCTAATAAAGGTACCAGTTGGAATTTTTTCAATGTTGATTTCATTGACCTTACGTTTTATTCCTACATTAATGCAGGAAAGTAGAAAAATAATGAATGCTCAAGCATCTCGTGGTGTTGATTTTAATGAGGGATCATTATTTCAAAAGGTAAATCAAATAGTATCATTATTAATTCCAATGTTTGTTATTTCATTTCAAAGAGCTGAGGATTTAGCTAATGCGATGGAGGCAAGAGGATATATCGTTGATGGTAAAAGGACCAAGCTTGATGAATTAAAAATTAAACCAATAGATATTATTGCTTCTTTAGTTATTTTAGTATTAATTGGTTTAGTTATTTGGGGTAATATTTATGTATCGTTATAAATGTATAATTTCTTATGATGGTACTAATTTTATGGGATTTCAAATTCAAGATGATTTAAGAACTGTTGAACTAGAAATAAAGAATGCTTTATTTAAATTAACTAATGAAGATATTAAAATATATTCTTCTGGTAGAACAGATAGATATGTTCATGCGTTAGGACAGGTTATTCATTTTGATTTAGAAAATGAAATACCTCCTTTAGGATTAAAAAGAGGTATTAATTCATATTTACCTAAGGATATTTATTTTAAATCAATTGAACAAGTAGATGTTAATTTTCATGCTAGATTTAGTGCTAAATCAAAAGAATATCGTTATTATATTAATAAAAAAGAATATTCTCCTTTATTAGCTAATTATCAAGCCTTTATCTCTTATAAGTTAGATTATAATTTAATGGGTGAGGCTATTAAGTTATTTATTGGTACTCATAATTTTAAGGGTTTTTCATCAAGCTCAATTGATCCTAGAAAAGATACTGTTAAAACAATATATGAAGCTAAAATGAATGAATATGATGATTATTTAGAATTTATATTTGTTGGTACTGGATTCTTAAAATATCAAATAAGAAGAATGATGGGTATATTAATTGATATTGGAAGAGGAAAATTAGATATTAATATTATCAATTATATTTTAGAAACTCAAGATACTAATATATTATTTAAAACTGCTGATGGATGTGGGTTATACTTATATCAAGTAAATTATTAATAATCAAATGCAAAAGAATTTATCATAATGATTCTTTTGCATTTTTTTAATATAAACATGTTAAAGGAATAATATGTTAAATATTATATTCTATTGAGTTTTAATATTTTGGCATTTTATGATAATTACAAAGTAATTATTTAATCATTGATTTCAAATATTGATAATTGATGATATTTTGACTTGTTTTTATTTGTTCTATCTCTTCCTGGAACTTTTGGTATTGATGAGACTGAGCCGCACACTCGTTTATTTACACGCGAGTAAGGCTCTTTTTTATTTTTATCAAAAAACATAAAATTATATTTATAAT
>CAMEJG010000043.1 GCA_945919465.1 uncultured Anaeroplasma sp.
CGTGCTCTCATATTATACTATACACATTTTTTAATGTCAACAACTATTTTATCTTCATGACATTTTTCAAACGCTTTCATTGTTTATTGACAAAATCATTAGTCAAATAGCACTAATATTATTAAAAATAGTACAAAAAATAATATTTTAAGTTTTATTAAACAAATCTTCCTGTAATTCTAGCAATAAAATAATATGAGTATCATTCAATGCGTTTTATTTTATATACTTACTTTATAATTAAAAAAAGCTCTACAATTATAGAGCTTATTTATTATTCAATTCCTATTATGTAGCTATATAGCTCCTGTCCTCCAGGGATAGGATAAATTTCTACAAATTGATTATATTCTAACAATAAATTATTTAATTCATTTATTTCATCAATAGATGAATCTTTTCCAGTAAAAATTGTAAATACCTGCATATCAGCAATGTCAGGAATCAATCTTATTGCATCCTTCATTGCCTCAATTCTACTTTTATTACAAGATAATAATTTGTCATTATAGATACAAATATAATTATCTTTAATTACCTTTACACCATCAATTACAGCATCTCTTACAGCATATGTAACCTCTAATGTATTAGTATTATCAATTATTTGTTTTTGTTCAGCTATAATATCTTCTAATGAATTATCAAAATTTAGCATAGAAATAGCACTATAGCCTTGTGAAATGCTTTTACTTGGAATAACTATTATATTAGCTTTATCATATGCTTCTTTAGCTTGATTAGCTGCCATAATAATATTTGAATTATTTGGATATACCAAAATATTATCAGCATCTAATCTTTCAAAGCAATTAATAAAATCCTCTGTCGAAGTATTCATAGTTTGGCCACCAGAAATAACCTCATCAGCACCAATTTCTTTAAATGAATTAATGATTCCATTTCCATTACCCACTGCAACTACAGCGTATTCCTTATGAACCTTCATAGGCTTTGGTGTATTTAAATCATTTTCAGAATGTTGAACATTCATATTTTCAATCTTAATAGTTAAATATTCTCCATATTTTCTAAATTCCTGAAGAACAAGTCCCGGATTAAAAGTATGAACGTGAACCTTTATAATATCATCATCCTTAAATGAAACAATTGACTCTCCATCTATTGATTCTAAATAAGAATTAATAATTTCTAAATCAAATGTTTTAGGATCAACCTTACTATTTTGTAGCTGTAAAATAAACTCTGTACAATAGCCATAAGTCAATTCGCTATCAGCATTAAAAGTAGATACATCAAGAGATGTACCCTTTGCCTCTAACATATTTGCCTCAATACTTTCACCATTAATATATTTAAGCATTCCTTCTATAACAAGTAAAAATCCAGCTCCACCTGAATCAATTACTCCTGCTTCCTTTAAGACTGGTAATAGATTAGGAGTGTTCATCAAAGCATTATCAGCATATTTTATATATGATTTTAAATAATCTTCTATTGTAGTATCTTTAGTTAGTGCTGCATAAGCTTTATCACCAGCTTCACGCATTACTGTTAAAATAGTACCCTCAGTTGGATTAGAAACAACTGAATATGCCTGTTTAGTACCCATTTTAAATGCTTCAGCAAGTTCCTTTACACTAATTTTTTCTTTTCCACTTACAGAAATAGAAACACCTTTAAAAAATTGTGAAAGTATTACACCAGAATTTCCTCTAGCACTTAATACCATTGCTCGAGCCATAGCCTTTGTTAATTCTCCAATATTAATTTTCGAATTAGTAAGACCTTCTTTAGCACCACCCTCGATAGTCATACTCATATTTGAACCTGTATCACCATCTGGTACTGGGAATACATTTAAGGCATTAATTCTATCCTTTTCATTAGCAAGGTTTTTAGCACCATTAGCAACTAAATTAGAAAAATCAATACCATCAATTAAATCCTTCATAAATACTACTCTCCACTTGAAATAGTGACTTTTTCTCCATAGAAACTAACAACAAGTGCATCTGGACCAGTTGTTGCTCCAATAATTGGTCCTAAAGAAGAGATATTAAAGTCTTTTAATTCAGGCTTTAATGCCATAATTTGGTCTCTAATATATAATGCATCCTTTAAACAATCAGCATGTTCAATCATTACTTTTCCATAAGGCTCAGTAATTCTTGTAACTACACTATTAACAAGCTCATCTAATGAAGCTTTTCTTCCTTTAGTTTTCTTATAACCATAATTATTTCCGCACTTATCACTCACAATAATAGGCTTTACACTAAATAAATTACCGAAAAAAGCAGTACTAGCCTTAACACGACCAGCCTTTTTCAACCAATCAAGAGTTGCAACTGTTGCGTATGATTGAAAATTTAATTTATATTCATCTAAATAATTAATAACCTCATCTAGACTTTTTCCCATATTAGCTTGCTTTGCAGCTTCAATAGCCATTAATCCTTCACCATAGCAGCTTCTTAATGAATCATAACATACAATTCTTCTATCAGGATATTTAGCTAATAATTCATCAGCAATAATTTTTGCAGAATTAACAGACCCAGATAATTTAGAAGAACAAGCAATGTATAAAACATCTAATCCATTTTCAAGAGCTTTAGTAAATTTCTCTTCTACTTCAGAATTTTTAACAAGACCTGTAATTGATCTTTTTCCATTTCTCATTAGTCCATAATAATCCTCAGGCTTGATTTCTGTCCAATCTAAGTCGGCATCATGCTCTTTATCATTAATTGTAAAAACCATCTTAAGATAATCAACTTCTAATTCTTCTCTATATTTTTTTTCTAAATCAGAAGTTGAATCAGTAAAAATTTGAAATTGTTTCATAAAAATCCTCCATAAGTTTACATTCAATGCTATTATATATTTTTTGTCATAATTTGTAAATGTAAAATTAATTTTACATGTAAATAATTAAAAAAATATCACAAAATTAATAATTTTGTAATATAAATCTATAAAATAATACTTTTTCTATTATGAATTAGTTATATTTTAAAATTTTTAAGTTGAAAATGAACTCAATATTAAAATATTATTAAAATGATTTTTAATATTTTTTATATTATCTTTTAAATTTAATTAATAATAAACCTATAAATAATGATACTAGAAATGAAGAAACAGATAATATTAATCCAAAATTAAAATATCCCTCTAAACCAATAAGAATTAATCCAATCCATAATAAATTAACAAATATTATTCCTAAAATGCATAATAAGGTTAATTTAAAATTAGAATATTTTGAATGTGATTTTTCAAGTGATGTTGCCATTATAATGCTCCTTTTAATAAAAAATACAAATAAATAAAAATAAATATAAGTTCAAAAAATACTGATGTATATATTATAATAGAAAAATATATCTTATTAGTTTTATGATGATAAATTGTTCTAGCCAGTAAACTTCCAACACCTCCGCCAAATACAGAAGCAAATAAAAGAGTCCTTTCTTTAATTCTTTCTTTATTCTCTTTAGCTAATTGTTTATCTTTTTTATACAATATAAGGCTAATAATTGAACCTATTATAATATATATAATATGAATCATTCCTAACAATTCTAAATATGATGGCATTTATTTATCCTCCATGAAATAAAACATATAAAAATTATATAATTAATATATCATATTTTCAAAAAAAAATAAATCCTTAAACAATAAAGTTTAAGGAAATAATATTATTTAATTTTCTTTTTATTAAAGAATATAAATACTAAAACAACACTTAATATCATATATCCTAAAACTACAAATATAGAAATAATACCTGTGGTATCAAATGAATATATGCTCATATCAGAATGAGCTGCTTTAGTAATTATTCTAGCTAGATATATCGCTGGATAAAATGGTAGAAATTTACAAAAATCAGCAAATCCGCCCATCGTATCAATTGGCATCCAAGCACCACCTAATACTCCACATGCAGTAATAATAATTGATGATATTCCGGGTGCAGCACTATCAGAAAATATTAATCCTGCAAAAATACCAAAAGCAATAAAGAATATATCCATAGGAATTAATGAAAATAATAATAACAAAGATTCTAAAAAAGAAAAATATTCTTCTTTTGTAATTGTTGAAACAATAAATCCAACTAATATAGTTATTATAGATTGAATAATCTCGATAATAAATCCAACAATAAAATATCCTAAAATAAAATGATGCTTCTTTAAAGGAGAAATAAACAATCTTCTTAATAAAGAGGTTTTTTTATCCTTAGATACAATTATACTAATAACAAGCATAACAAAGCTTAATGAAAATACTAAAATACCAGGTATTAATGATTTTAATTGAAATACTGGCATTACAACCTCTAAATTAGAATTTATTATTACAAATAAAGAAATCATTGCGATTGGAAATAATAAACAAAAAATATAGATAATAGGATCTCTAAGCATTTCCTTTAAATTTCTAACAATTAAAGCCCTAGTTTTCATATAAACCTCCAGATATTTCAATAAATGCATCTTCAAAACTATCCTTATTTGCAATTTTTTTAATTTCAGAAACTGTACCAATTGCTAATAGCTTACCACTTTTCATAATAGCTACTCTATCACATAAAGCTTCAATCTCTTCTAAGTAATGAGAAGTTAAAATTATAGTAAGCTTACTTTTAAGATTATTAATGATATTCCATAACTCTCTTCTTGCAATAACATCAAGACCAAGAGTAGGTTCATCTAAAAATAATAATTTTGGAGATGAAATTAAACCAATAGCTATAGATAATCTTCTTTGATAACCACCAGATAATGTTTTAGCCTTTTTATTCTTAAATTCTTCTAAATGAAAGGAATTAATTAATTCATCAACTATATTTTCATCCTTAACACCATAAACATCCTTAAAAAAATTTAAATTTTCTAATACAGTTAAATTTAACGCAACAGAGGTTTCCTGTGGTGACAAGTTAACAACCTGACTAACCTTATCTAATTCTTTTTTTACATCAAACCCACAAACACTAATACTTCCGCTATCATAATCAATTAATCCTGTTGATAGCTTTACTATAGTAGTCTTTCCAGCACCATTAACTCCTAATAAGCCAAATAATTCATTCTCATTTACCTGAAAAGAAATTCCATCTAAGGCTTTTACATCCTTATAATATTTTTTTACATTATTTAATTCTAATACATTCATATTATTTATCCTTTCTATAATATTTTTTTAATGCCTCAAATTGTAAATTTAAGATATTTACTATATCCTCTTTATTCCATTTTAAAAAGCCTGTGACAATTTGTACTGCAATACCATATGCAAAAATCCAACTTTGATAAAAGAAATTAGTTGCATCTTCATGTGTATAGCCAATTTTCATAATACCATTAATAATATTTTCATTAAGCTCTAAATTTGTTTCATCAGCTAAAAAAGGTCTCATATAAATAATTTCAAATAGCTTAGGATGTAAATAAGCATAATTGATCATTCCTAATAAATTTCCAAAAAAATAATTAGTTTCTTTTTTTATTGATTCATTAAGAAAAATAATATAATCATCTCTAATTCTAAGCTTTACTTGATTAAATAAATCATCCATATTAATAAATGAATGATAAATTGGTTGAGTAGAACAATTAAGTCTATTAGCAAGACTTCTAGCATTAAGCTTTAAAGTACCTTCTTCTTCTATTAAATTTATTGCTTCAATTAATATCATTTCTTTTGAAATAATTTTTTTAGCTGGCATATTTCCTCCAATAATAACATTTGTTATCAATAACAATTGTTATTATATAATTTAAATGAAATAAAGACAAGATATTTCAGATTATTTCTGAATTTTCTTGTCTTTATAATAATTATATAATTCTTTAAATCTTTCAAAGTGAACAATTTCTCTTTGTCTTAAAAATGATAAAGGAGCAAGTATTTCTGGATTATCAGTCAAATCCATTAAATTTTCATAAGAGGCTCTTGCTTTTTCTTCAGCAGCCATATCCTCTGATAAATCAGCTAATACATTACCAGTTGATGCTAAATATGTCACAGTAAATGGATTACCTGTTGCATCAGTAGGATATATTCCTTTTCCATTATTAGTGTAAGTCTCAGGGTCTAGCTTCTTATAATCATCACTATTTTCATTACCACCAAGCTGATTAATCATTGCATATAGAATTTCAACATGGGCCATTTCCTCTGTACCAATTTCAAATAATAATGTTCTTCCTAAGGTATCTGGCATAGTTGATGCTTGCATTAGATATCTAATAGCTGCAGCAAGCTCCCCTGCATAGCCTCCAATGGCATTTATTAATAATTTTCTATATTTTAAATCAGGCTTAGTTATATTTACAGGATATTCTAAATATTTCTTATATTCCCACATTATTTATCACTCCAAGGCATAGAATTTAGAAAATAACTTTCAACTGGATTAGTATTTCTACATAATGAGAATTTTTCATTAACATAGGCTAATATCTTTTTCCTTTCATCATTAGCTACAGTTAATATATTAATTGCTTCTTTATTATTTGGATGAGTAGCAATGAATAATGCAAGTTCTAGTGTATAAAAATTATATATTTGGATGTAGTATAATAAACGTTCCTTTTCAGATTTAAAGTTTGGCTTTTTTGCTTCAAATTTATATTTAGATACTAAATTAGGAAATAAATTTCCAATTAATAAAGCATGTTCTAAATTTGAATCTATAATAAGCTTATCTTCCAATTTTCATCACCCAGTTATAGTTTATGAACTGATATTATTTAATTCTAGGATATAACCTAATTATTTTATATGAATTTATTATTTTTAATTGAAACTATTAGATTTATATTGTAAAATAAATGTATATAATTCGATACGATATATGAGGTGTTAATAATGGGAATGAGTGAATCTGAGCTTATTAAAAGATTTGATGAGGCTATTGCTAATAATTATATTTGCCCATTTTACCAAATGCAAATTAATCATTCTACTAAAAGATTAGTAGGTGCAGAGGCCTTAATGAGATGGATTGATCCTGTTTATGGAGTTCAATATCCAAATGATTTTATTCCTGTATTTGAAAAAAATGGATTAATAAATAAAGCTGATATTCATATTTTTGAATGTGTTTGTAAATTCTTAAAAAAATGTATTTTAAAAGGTTTAAACTTAATTCCAATATCAGTTAATTTATCAAGATATGATTTATTAATAGATAATTTAGTAGAAATATTAGAAAATATTAGAATTAAATATAATGTACCTGTAAAATATTTACGAGTAGAAATCACAGAATCTGCAGCAGTAAATGGTATGGATTCTATAAAAAAAGCAATTAATCAATTCCATAATTATGGTTATATTGTTGAAATGGATGATTTTGGTTCTGGGTATTCATCATTAAATATTCTTAAAGATTTAGATTTTGATATTATAAAATTAGATTTAAGATTTTTTAGTGAATGTAATAATGGACGTGAAGGAATAATCATTTCTTCTGTTGTAAATATGTCTAAATGGCTAAATACTCCAATAATCGCTGAAGGAGTAGAAAAAAATAACCAAGCCGACTATTTACGCTCGATAGGATGTAATTATATTCAAGGATATCTATATTCAAAGCCTACTGAAGAATCAGAATTTGAAAAATTAATAATTAATATTACTCATGAATCTGCAATAAGTAATAAAATAGATAGTTTATATGAATTTGATACTATTAAGCTTTGGGAACCAAATTCAGATGGTACTTATATATTCAATAACCTAATGCCAGCTTCTGCTATATTTTCATATAATAATCATAATATAGAAATATTAAAGGTTAATAAAAAATATATTACTGAATTAGGAATGCATCTAAATGAATATGATATTATGCATTTAGATCATAATAAAAAGTTTATAGATAATTATTTTGAAGTATTTGAAAATACTTTACAAAAAGCAATAGACTCTAAACAAGAAGAAAAATGTATTGCTTGGTATCAATATTATTCAAAATGCTGCAAGGAAGATAAAATTTGTATTGAAAGTAGAATTCAAATGATTGGTACAAATGGTAATGAATATTTATTCTTAGAAACGATAAATAACATTACAAGACAGATTCATGAATATGAAGAATTAAATTTATCAGAAAAAAGATTTAGATATGCTAGTGAACAAATTAACATATATGCTTGGGAATATGATGTATCTACAAAGGAAATGCGTCCTTGTTTTAGATGTATGAGAGATTTAGGATTACCACCACTTCTTAAGAATTATCCTGAGCCAGTTATTGAAAATGGTATTTTTCCAGCTGATTATGCTGATATGTATAGAGATTGGCATAAACAAATTGAAAATGGAGTAAAGGAATTAGAAGCTGTTATACCTCTAACTCCTAATAGAGTTCCATTTTTAGTAAGATATACAACCGAATTCGATGAAAATGGTAGACCATTAAAAGCATATGGATCTGCCGAACTAATTATTCAAAATAATAAATGAAAAATTACCTCTATTTACCTAGAACCACAAAACTATATTTTGTTCTAGGTATAATAAACATTATGTTTAGTATTATTTATGATGTTAAATTTTTATATAACTTCAATTCTTCTATTGATTAATCTTGAATTCTCGCATATAATATAAATGTCGATGGACGGAAACTAAACAAAATGAAAAGGGAAGGTTGCAGCCTTCCCTTTTCGCATTTGGAAACGACGAATGTAATATTAAGATGTTAAATTTTTATATAACTTCAATTTTTCTATTGATTAATCTTTAGTTATCGTATATAATAATAGTGTCGATGGACGAGAAATAATTAAAATGAAAAGGGAAGGTTGGCGCCTTCCCTTTTCGCATTTGGAAACAACGAACGAGAAATAATTAATACCTAAAGACTACTTTTTACGGCAGTCATCAAGTATGAAGGCAACAATCACTAGAATTATCACCAACAAGACAAGATATTCCATCTTGCCTCCTTTATCTACACGTCCATCGTTTCCTTTAGAGCGTGCGCTTTGTTCATTATTTCCTCCTGCAGTACTTATAGTACCAATTGTTATTATAATGATTAATTTTTGCTTGTCAAATCACCAAAAATACTTAAGAACCTCATTTTTATCAAATTCTTAAAATTATCATTTATTATTTTTAAAAAGTGCTATTTATTAGTATCTTTTTTATAAAATTTAGTTAAAAAAACTAATTAAAACTTTTTTAACTTTTTTTTATTCTTATATTCAAAATCTAAATCCTTTTTCATCATTTTTCATTATATTAACAATAATCCACATCATGAACATGCTTACTACAAGTGAGAAACACCATATGAAATAAAAGATAAGGTTAGACAATAGCTGGTATTAAGCCTATTACTACTGCAACATTAATAAATACTTGGATTAATAAAAGTGAAGTAAATCCAAATGATAAATAGCTTGCAAAAAGATCCTTACATGATTTTAAAAGACTATATCTTATATAGATTAATGTTGCGAATAATAAAATTACTATTACTCCTCCAATAATTCCTAATTCTTCACAAATGATTGCAAAATGAAGTATCTTTCTTGCAAATAAGTATCGTAGACATAATAATGGCTATGTTAAGAGGCTGCTGAAAAATAAATACCATTTTCAGCAGCCTCTTTGTTAAGCCGTTTTTAGTATGTTTAATTATTCATTTTTAATATATTTTATTAATTTTTTCTTTTATTTTGTCGAAAGGTATATTTGTGGTTCTAGGCATAAGTTATTTATTATTTAAATATCTAATTAGATTTTTTAAAATATAAGTAGATATATATAATAAACAAAATAGGAGATATAAATAGTAATAAAACAAAGCAAACTAAATCACCAGTATCATTTGTAATATCCTTAGTAGCAATATAGTCATAAACAAATAATATTGCCTGAGGTACAAAAAATTAAAGATTATATAACTAACTACTTTATCACCTACTTAATAACTACTGAATAAAAGTATTTACACTGAGATTGCTACAAAAAAATTGAAACTATTAATGATTTTAGTAGTTTTCTACAGTATATTACCCATAAATTTTAACATCATTCATTTTTCTATTCATTAAAAAAACTATTATATTAATTTGTTTGATTCCGCCTTTATTCATAGGTAATTGCTATCTTAATAAGATTACTTTAATGAGATTTATTGCATCATTTATCTCACTCAGATCAAGTATATCTTTTTTATCAAATACATATACATTATGAACATAATCAATTGCTCTAATTACATCATCATTATTTAAACAATTAAATACTTCAAATTGTTCTAGTGTTATATCTTCAGAGATACCACCATATCTAATTTTTTCCTCTTTCCTTTGAAGTATAATCATTTCAAATAAAGCATTTTTATTATTGATAAATTTTTTTATCCTGTCATTTTTTAATAAAACAGTTAAATCATAAAGATGCTTCCCTAAATCTAAATATTTTTTCTCTCTAATATAATGCTCAGCAGCAAATAGCTTATCAATAAATATTCTTTCAAATGTTATTGTGTTGATATTAAAAGGGATAACTTCGTATGTTTTTGCCAAAATTAATTTCTCTTTTTCATCAGCCAATTCATATAAATAAGCTGAAATTTCCATAGCTTCAACTGGTTCTGATATACCAAAATTTGTTCCTTCAACTCTAACATTACCAAATCTTTGTAAAGAATCTAATTCATCGACTTCATATAATGAATCATATTTATATTGAACTTGAATGCTACCTTTAGTATCTGATAATTTCTTATCAAATTCTAAACTAGTAAAATTTAAAACAGAATCTTTTAATCTTTTTTGTTTTGAAGAATTTGTCTCACAATCATTAACGTTAATAGTTAAATCAATATCTTCACTAAATCGTCTAATAGATTTTAGAGCTTTATATAACGCAGTTCCACCTTTAAAATAACAGTAATTATGAACTTTAGATTCAGATAATTCTTTTAACAATAGTGTTACATAATAATCTTTTTCTAATATATCCGGTCTTATTTGACACCTTTTTGAAACATTATCAATTATAGTTGAAAAAGCAAATTTATCTAAATGTAATTTCATATTCGATTACTCTCCTAATCTAGCAATTTTAGCAATTTTTAAAACTAAATTATTGTTGTTATAATACCTTGAGTAAAATAATAGTTTTTCAAAAGATAAATCATTATCCTTAATGTATTTGTATATAATATCGTTTGGATTTTCTACTTCATAATATACATTAAATTTATTATTAATTACATCAAGAATTTGAAGATACTTATAGTTAGATTTTGTTACATCAATTACAGGTTTAATTAATTCTACATAATCTTTTATAATAGCATTCCTATAATTTTCAGTAGCAAAGTATATTTTTTTAGATAATTGAGTTGTTAAGCCTAGTTTAGTCATAAATGATGGTCCTGTTTCATAACCAATAACATTATCACCATCATATATAAACAACATTTTATATAATTGTTTAAGGTCAATTGGTGCAGCACCAAAAGGTGTACGAATTGTTTTATAATATATTCCTTTGGCATAACGAACAAAAAAATCATTCTTTTCCATATATCTTTTTATATATGTATTTAATAATAATTGGTTAACATTATCACTATACTTTTTAACATATTCATAAATATTTTTAGTAAAAATTGGAGTTTGAAAATCAATATTCTTAACATACTCCTCTATATGATTCATATAATTCATACACTCACCCCTTTCTTGTTATAATTATGTTTAATTTTTATTTATTATTCAACATTATTATATCACTATTTTAAAAATATAAAAAGTATATTTCTTATTTTTTATAAAATTTAGTTAAAAAAGGTAATTTAAATCTTTTTCAATTTTTTTTCATTCTTATATTCAAAATCTAAATCCTTTTCACCATTTTTCATTATATTAACAATAATACCCATCATAAACATAGATATTACTAAAGATGAACCACCATATGAAATAAAAGGTAAGGTGAGACAGTAACTATTATTAATCAATTGCTACTGCAGTATTAATAAATACTTGGATTAATAAAAGTGAAGTAAATCCAAATGATAAATAGCTTGCAAAAAGATCCTTACATGATTTTAAAAGACTATATCTTATATAGATTAGTGTAGCGAATAATAAAATTACTATTACTCCTCCTATAATTCCTAATTCTTCACAAATGATTATTAAAATAAAATCTATCTGAGAAACACTGTAGGTAGAAAATAGATTTTAGTAAAGTGTTTTTTTAAAATTACACCTAAAAAATAAATTTTATGTTATAAACGTTAAATTTTTATATAACTTCAATTCTTCTATTGATTATTCCCATTTTATAGCATATAATAATAGTGTCAATGGACGAAAATGTGGGTTAAATGAAAAGGGAAGGCGGCAACCTTCCCTTTTCGCATTTGGAAACAACGAACGAAAAGAATGTGGTTATTACAATTACATAAGTAGTAATTATTAGTAATTAAAGACTACTTATTATGGTAATCTCTAACTATAAAAGCGAAAACAACTAGTATTATCGCTAATATTACAAGGTATTCCACCTTGTATATACCTCCATCTTACACGTCCATCGTTTCCTTTAGAGCGTGCGCTTTGTTCATTATTTTCTCCTGCAGTACTTATAGTACCAATTGGTATTATAATGATTATTTTTTGCTTGTCAAATCACCAAAAATACTTAAGAACCTCATTTTTCTCAAATTCTTAAAATTATCATTTATAATTTTTAAAAAGTGCTATTTATTAGTATTTTTTTTATAAAATTTAGTTAAAAAAACTAATTAAAACTTTTTTAACTTTTTTTTATTCTTATATTCAAAATCTAAATCCTTTTTCATCATTTTTCATTATATTAACAATAATCCACATCATGAACATGCTTACTACAAGTGAGAAACACCATATGAAATAAAAGATAAGGTTAGACAATAGCTGGTATTAAGCCTATTACTACTGCAACATTAATAAATACTTGGATTAATAAAAGTGAAGTAAATCCAAATGATAAATAGCTTGCAAAAAGATCCTTACATGATTTTAAAAGACTATATCTTATATAGATTAATGTTGCGAATAATAAAATTACTATTACTCCTCCTATAATTCCTAATTCATCACAAATGATTATTAAAATATAATCTATCTGAGAAACACTGTAGGTAGAAAATAGACTTTAGTAAAGTGATTTTTTATAATTACACCTAAAAAATAAACTTTATGTTATAACGTTAAATTTTATATAACTTCAATTCTTCTATTGATTAATCTTGAATTCTCGCATATAATATAAATGTCAATGGACGTATATTGCAAGAAATGAAAAGGGAAGGCGCCAACCTTCCCTTTTCGCATTTGGAAACAATGAACGTATATTGCTAACCTAATGGTTACTTTTTACGGCAACCATCAAGCATGATGATAAGCACAAGTGCTATTATCATCACGACAAGATATTCCATCTTGTCCTCCTTAATTTACACGTCCATCGTTTCACCAACGTGCGCTTTGTTCATCATTTCCTCCTGCAGTACTTATAGTACCAATTGGTATTATAATGATAAATTTTTGCTTGTCAAATCACCAAAAATACTTAAGACCCTCATTTTTATCAAATTCTTAAAATTATCATTTATTATTTTATAAAAGTGCTATTTATTAGTTTCTTTTTTATAAAATTTAGTTAAAAAAGTAATTTAATCTTTTTTAACTTTTTTTCATTTTTATATTCAAAATCTAAATCCTTTTGTGACCACAAATTTTAACCACCCCTATATTTTTGGGTTTAAAACAACGCTAAAAAGCATTAAATGTTAAGAAAAGTCATAATAACTTTTTTTTACATTTAATGCTATTTTATTTGAAAAGTGTATAAGACATTCTCGTTCCATGGGAAAAGAACCTCTAAATTCTTTGAGTAGGCATCGATATTTTCAAAAACATAAGTTAAATATGCTTCAATATTTAACTTATGCATTTTAGCTGTTTGAACTAAACTTAACAGATTGAAGTTTGCAATAGCTGTTTCTTGATTATTAAAGATTATAGAATTGTTTCTTATCATACATGCTTTTTTAATTTTATTCTCAGCTATTTGATTACTAATAGAAACTCTACCATCTTTTAAATAAGTCCAAAGTGTGTATTTCGGCGAATCCAGGCCACCTATCTCGGCGAATGTAGGCCATTCATCTCGGCAATTGTAGGCCACTTTAGAAAGCTTTATTGACATAATCAATTCAACATCTTAAACTGAATTCAAATTCAGTTGTGAGGTGTTTATTATGGCAAGGAGTTTAGATATGAATTTTATTAGAGAAATATTGAGATTGAATGATGAGCTACATTTATCTCAAAGAGAAATTTCTAAGGCTATTAGTAAAAGCCGTGATGCCGTTTGTAATGTTTTAAAAATGGCTAAAGCTCAAAATATTAATTATGGTTCTTCTATAAATATGAAAGATGATGAACTTAAGAATTTAATATATCCAAATAGTAATCCGTATAGAGATATTCCAGAACCTGATTTAGAATGGATTGATCATGAAATGAAGACTCATAAAAATATGACTATGATGATTCTTCATCAAGAATACTTAGAAAAGAATCCAAGTGGTTTAAAATACACTCAATTTTGTGAGCGTTATAGAGACTTCATTGCTTCTAGAAAAATTAGTATGCATGTCGAACGTAAATGTGGTGAAAGAATGGAAATAGACTGGGTCGGTGATAAACTAAAATACATAGATTCATCGGGTAAGCAGTGTGTTGCTTGTTTCTTTGTTACAACACTTGGTCGAAGTACTTATCCTTATGTAGAAGCATTTCCTAATCAATCATCCACTTCATTTAACTTAGGTACCATACATGCTTTAGAATACTATGGTGGTGTTCCACCTATCTTTGTGCCTGACAATGATAAATCCGCAGTTACCAAGGCTTCAAAATATGACTCAGTTTTAAACTCATCATTTTCAGAATTAGTAGATTATTATGGAGCTGTTTGTATTCCTGCTAGAGTTCGTACGCCCAAAGATAAGCCAAGTGTCGAGAAGTCAGTTTTTGATGCTGTTGAACGATATATATTACTAAAAATACGAAATGAAGAATTTCATTTCATTGATGAAATTAATACGGCAATACGGAAACATCTTAATGACTTTGTTAAAAAGCCATTTCAAAAAAAAGAGGGTAGCAGAGAATCTGTATTTATCGCCGAAGATAAACCTGTTCTAATGCCGTTACCGAAGGAAAGATATGAACTTATTGATGTTAAATTTGCTAAGGTTAATATTGATTATCATATTGAATATGAACATAAATATTACTCTGTACCTTATAAATACATAGGGGAAAAGGTTGAAATTAAGGCTAAACCTCTAGTGATTGAAATATGGCATAATAATGAGCGAATATGTACTCATGCTAGATCATTTAAGAATCTATATACTACAATTCCTGAACATATGCCACCTAATCATCAAGCATATGGTCAAATCAATCAACAGTCATTTAAAAAATGGGCTGCCAGTATATCTTTAGACTTATTAGAATTTATGAATGGAATGTATAATGGAGTTATTATAGAACAAATAAGATATAGAGGTTGCCTCGGCCTACAAAAGCTTTATAGAGCTAATAAGGAGATATTCCTTAAATCAATAAAACTATGTAACGAGAATAAGGTATATACATTTAAGGCTTGTAATGATATATTTAAACAATTGATAAATATTACTCCTCCCCCAGAGGAAACACCTATTAAAAATGATAATCTAAGAGGTAGTAGTTACTATGGAGGTGTAAAATAATGAATCAAGAGAATATTAAAAAATTAAAACAATTAAATCTATCTAATATGGCATCTTATTATCAAGATTATAATGATGTTTCTGAATTCATGTCATTAGATTTTGATTCCAAGTTAGCAGTTTTATTAGATTATGAAATAAATGCTAGACATAATAAAAAAATAGCCGTGTTAGCGAAGAAAGCTAACTTCAAAATCAAGCCAGATCTTACCTCAATTGATTACTCACCACAAAGAAATCTAAGTAGAGAAATGATATCCAACTTGTCCTCTTGCGTATGGATATCTCAAGGAAAAAATCTGGCGGTTTCGGGCGCGACCGGAACTGGCAAAACATACTTGGTTTCGGCTTTAGGATATAGAGCCTGTATGTTCAATTACAAGGTAGCTTATATAAGAGTACCTAGACTAATGCTAGATATTAATATTTCAAAATCAGATGGTTCATATAATAAATTAATGAACAAATATAAGAATGTTGATTTATTAATTTTAGATGATTTCGGTCTTGCTAAAATGACTGCGGCCGATACCAGAGATTTTTTAGAATTAATTGTAGATAGAAATACAATTAAATCATGTATAATAATATCTCAACTTCCAATTTCTAATTGGTATGATATATTTTTTCATCCTACATTAGCTGAAGCAATAATGGATAGAATACAATCTAATTCTTATAAAATAGAATTAAAAGGTCCTTCTAAAAGAGGAACCTTACAAAACGATATTGAATAATTATTTATTATATATTATTATATTCTTAATGTTAATAAAGCTATCCTAAAGGATATCTTGCCTATCGGCCTTTAAATAGCCTTCGGCATAATTGGCTTCGCCATTTTGGTGTGGCCTACAATTGCCGAGATACCTGGCAGGGATTATCCGAAATAGACACCAAAGATTATCCCAATTTGATAATGCATATTTCTTTGCATCTTCCATATATGAA
>CAMEJG010000044.1 GCA_945919465.1 uncultured Anaeroplasma sp.
GTAAGGGCTGAAGTATGGTGATTTCTATAGTTTACTATACTTTTTGTTACGGTGGAAGAATATCTAAAACAGTTGCTTTTGCTGGAAAGATTTTGGCAATAAAACCAGTGGTTGGAGTAAAAAATGGGAAGGTTGAGCTTATAGGTAAAGCAAGAGGTTATAAAAATGGTAATAATTTATTAAGAGAGCTTATAACAACTACTGGAGGAATAGATTTTGATATGCCTTATTCTTTAGGTTATAGTGGAGTATCAACATTCTTACTTGAAAATTATATAAATAATAATAAAGATTTATATAATGGTGATATTTCTATAATCCCTATTTCTATGATAGGACCTACAATTGGTACTCATGTAGGACCAAACGCAATTGGTGTTGCATTCTTTTCAAAAACAGAGTAATAAAACTTGAATATTTATTAATAATTCTTTATAATATCTTAGGTGATGTTAAGTGAAA
Source organism: uncultured Anaeroplasma sp. (assembly GCA_945919465.1). Lineage (GTDB taxonomy): Bacteria > Bacillota_I > Bacilli_A > Acholeplasmatales > Anaeroplasmataceae > Anaeroplasma. Next base: position 463 of record CAMEJG010000044.1, read on the forward strand.
AGCATTTATGGATATACTGAGGATATGCTTAAGGAATACCTTATTAATAAGGGAGAAAAGCCTTTTAGAGCTTCACAGCTAATAGAATGGATTTATAGACATAAAATAACAAGCTTCGATGAGATGACTAATGTAAAAAAAACATTTATTGAAGAATTAAAAAATGATTTTATATTAGATGATCTTGAACTTGTCGTTAATCAAAAATCAAGAGATGGAACTCAAAAGTTTTTATTTAGATTATCTGATGGAAATTTAATAGAAACAGTATTAATGTGTCATGACTATGGTTATAGTGTTTGTGTTACAACTGAGGTTGGTTGTAATATGGGCTGTCAGTTTTGTGCATCAGGAATGAAAAAAAAGTTAAGAAATCTTGAAGCCTCAGAAATTGTTCTTCAGGTGTTAACTGTAAGTAATTTAGCTGATGTTAGAGTTAGCCATGTTGTAGTAATGGGTATTGGAGAACCATTTGATAATTATGATAATGTAATTAAATTTTTAAAGATAATTAATAATCCTTTAGGACTTGAAATAGGAGCTCGACATATTACTGTTTCTACTTGTGGATTAGTACCTAAAATAAAAGAATATGCACTTTTTGATTTACAGGTTAATTTGGCTATTTCCCTTCATGCATCTAATAATGATATTAGAGATCAAATAATGCCTATTAATAAGGCTTATAGAATAGAAGAGCTTATTGAAGCAATAAGATATTATATTGAAAAAACTAATAGAAGAGTTACTATTGAATATATATTAATTAAGGGTTTAAATGATACAAAAGAATGTGCAAATGAATTATGCAATTTACTTCATGGAATGAATGTATATGTTAATTTGATTCCTTATAATGAAGTTAAGGAAAAACCTTTTAAACGTTCTTTAAAGGAAGATATGGTTCAGTTTTTTGATATATTAAAGAAAAGAAGAATAAATGTTCAGCTTCGTAAAGAACAAGGTGGCGATATTGATGCTGCTTGTGGTCAATTACGTAGTAAACATACTAAAAATGAGAATTAAATATTTAAAATAATAAATAATAATATTGGTGATGATATGAAGATTTTAAAAACTTTATGGATTATCAATATTATTTTTATTTTGTTTATTTGTTTTTATTTATTCATTTATTCTTATATTAATAGAAAAAATATTGTGATAATTCCAGAAATAAAATCTAATAATGAAGAAGAAATAATAAAAGAATTAAATAATTTAGGCTTAATTGTAGAAACAAAAGATGGTGAATTAGATTATTATTATACTATTCCTAATAGTGGAATTAATGTTTATTCTAATACAAAGGTTATTTTATATAGGCCAATAATAAAAAAAGATATTTATTTATCATTTGTTGGTCAAATATATGATGGAAATATAAAAAAATATTTTAATAATCAAAATGTATATTTAGATATTTCTTATATGGAAAGTAATAGACCAAAAAATACTATTATATCTCAAGAAAAAATAGGAGAAGAAATAGTAAAAAATGAAACTATAAAAATAGTATTAGCTAAAGAATATGAATATATAAAAATGCCTAATATTGTAGGCTATGATATTAATGATGCTATAAAAATATTAAATAATTTAAATTTAGAATATAGAATAGTATATTTTGAATCTATTTTTGATGAGGATATTGTATTATATCAAGAAATAGAATCAGGTAGTTTAATTCATAAAAATAACAAGTCTGTTATAGATATATATGTTTCTAAAAATACTATTAATTAACTATTCAAACTAAATAAATTGTGATATAATCGGTAATGGAAATTTAGAAGAGGTATACATGCAAGAGGGAAGAATAATTAATTTAAATGGTGGAATATATAAGGTTGAATTAAATGATGGTAGTATCATTTGTGTAAAAGCTCGTGGTAAGCTTCGTAATGAAAAAAAGAATATAATTAATGAAAAATCATTAAGCTCTAAGGCTAATCCTACTATCATTAAAAATTCACCAAAGGTTGGAGATATTGTTCAAATTGAAAATAATATGATTGATCATTATTTACCAAGAAAAAATGAAATGATAAGACCAGATATTGCGAATGTAGATCAAATATTATTAGTATTTGCTGCTAAAGAGCCTGACTTTTCATTTTATTTATTGGATTTATTTTTAGTGAATATTTTAAAACAAAATATAGAACCATTAATTGTTATTTCAAAAATAGATAAACTAAATTCGGTAGAATTAAATGAACTAAAAGAAAAAATGAATTATTATGAATTATTAGGCTATAGGGTTTTATATGTAAATAGCTTGACTGGTCTAGGTCTTGATAGGGTTAAGAAAGAGTTATCAGGGAAAGTTACAATATTATCAGGACAAACAGGTGCCGGGAAATCAACATTGATAAATGCTATATATCCTGATTTCTCATTAGAAACAAATGAAATATCTTATGCTTTAGGAAGAGGAAAACACACTACTAGAGAAACAAATTTATACAAATTTGATAATGGAGGCTATATTGGAGATACTCCAGGCTTTTCTAAATTAGATTTGTTAGGTGTAGATAAGAATGAATTGAGTAGTTTATTTATAGAATTTAAGAATCATTTCTGTAAATTTAAAGATTGTATGCATACAAAAAATACTAAGGGCTGTGGGGTTGCCCTAGCAGTAGAAAATAAAGAAATTTTAAATACAAGATATGAAAACTATTTAAGAATGCTTGAATTAAAGGAGAAATAAAATGAAGGTATCATTATCTATTTTAACTGTTGATTATTATAATATTGAAAATTCAATTAAGGATATAATTGATGATTTAGATTATATTCATATGGATGTTATGGACGGAGAATTTGTGCCAAATATCTCCTTTGGATACTCATTTATAGGAGCTCTAAATAAAAAAATTGATACTACAATTGATACTCATTTAATGATTATGCATCCACAGAATTATATTGAACAATTTGTAAAGGCTGGAAGTGATTATATAACATTTCATGTAGAAGCAGATTGTAATGTTATGAATACAATTGATTTGATTCATTCATATGGTGTTAAGGCTGGCATTTCTATTAAGCCTAAAACAAATGTAGAGGATATATTGGAATATTTACCATATGTAGATATGGTTTTAGTTATGAGTGTTGAACCAGGCTTTGGTGGTCAAAGCTTTATGCCTAACTCTATTGATAAGTGTAAAAGACTTAAAGAATTAAGAACTCAAAATAATTATAATTATTTAATAAATATTGATGGTGGTATTAATGATAAAACTGCACCATTAATTAGTAATTATGTGGATTTGGCTGTTAGTGGATCTTTTGTATGTAATAATAGTAATCCTCAAGAAGCTTTATTAAAGCTTAAGAATATTTAATTAAAATATTCATATTATAGAATGGTGATTAGATTGAGAAGCCATTTTATAATAATTATTTTACCTAATTTATTATCAAAAATACTAAATAGGATGTTTAAGAAAAGAGATTAACTCTCTTTTTTCTTTATTTTTTGACATAAACATGATATTATTTATTCGGGTGATATTATGATTAAAAATGAAAATATTAAACTTTATAATGGTGTATCAATGCCAAGAATAGGATTTGGAACTTGGCAGAGCAGTCCAGAGGATGCTTATAAATCTGTTTTATGGGCTTTAGAGTGTGGCTATAGACACATTGATACTGCATATGTATATGGAAATGAAAAGGAAGTAGGTAGAGCAATAAAGGATTCTAGAATAAGAAGAGATGAAATCTTTGTTTGTTCTAAGTGTCCTGCAAATGTAAAAACCTATGAGGGCTGTATTGAGCATTTTTTTGAAACACTAAAGAATTTAGGTTTAGAGTATTTAGATTTATATTTAATTCATGCTCCATGGCCATGGGATAATATTGGTCTTGATTGTACAAAAGGAAACGTTGATGTATGGAGAGCTATGGTTGAACTTTATCATAAGGGTTTAATTAGAGCCATTGGTGTATCTAATTTTAGTGAGCGTGATATTGAAGCAATTGTAGGCTTGACTGATTTTAAACCAATGGTAAATCAAATTAGATATTTTATAGGAAACACTCAAGAAAGACTAACTCGCTATTGTCAAAATGAGGGAATAGTTGTTGAGGCATATTCTCCACTAGCTACAGGTAAGCTATTAGAAAATGAAGATATTAAAAGAATAGCATTAAAATATAATACAACCATTCCTAAATTATGTATTAGATATTGTATTGAAAAGAATACAGTACCACTTCCTAAGAGCGTTCATAAGGATAGAATTGAAGCTAATTTAGATGTTGATTTTAAAATAAGCGAAGATGATTTAAAAGTTTTAGATTCTATTCATGATATGTCTTTAGATAGACCATATAGAAGTTAATTAAAAATAAAAAACTATACTGAGTATATATAACTAGTATAGTTTTTTTCATCCTATAAAAAGCAAAAAAACTGGCTGGGCCAGTTAGATGCGCATTAATTTTGAGCTTAAGCTCTTTCAATATTTCCCTTCTTTAAAGCTCTTGCAGAAATCTTAACCTTTTTAACATTTCCGTTTTCGTCTTTAATACGAACTGTTTGAAGGTTAGCCTTCCAAGTACGACGAGTAGCATTTAAAGCATGAGATCTTTTGTTACCAGTAACAGTTGTCTTACCAGTAATGTAACACTTTGCCATGTCTAAACCTCCTTGTGAATTTAATTCAGCCTTATCAGTATACCTCATATTAGAATAAATATCAAGTTTTTTTGAAAAAAAATGAAAAAATCAAGAAAATATTTTATTTTTTTTCTTATAATTTTCATATTATGGCATTATAATTTGACAATTGAGGCAAAAAGTGATATAAACTTATTGATTGATTTTATAATGGATACTAATTTTAAAATATTAATAAATTGTTATATATTAATTTTATTGGTGAAAATTTAGTATTATCCTAATTATTAAGGTGGGATGTATTGAAAAAAGGTTTTAGATTTTTTGGAAAAAATCAAAACATTAAATTTTAAATATGAACGATTTATCGTTTTCGAAATATAAATTAAATATCAAATAGGAGGATTACCATGAGTGTTAGTATAAATGTCACACTATTTAAAAAAATGGTAATAAACGGAGCTATTAATCTTAAAAATAATCATAAAGAGGTTGATGAGCTTAACGTTTTCCCAGTACCTGATGGAGATACTGGAACAAATATGTCAATGACTGTTATGTCTGGTGTAACAGAGCTAAATAATATTGAATCTAGTTCAATTGTTGATACTGCTAAGGTATTATCAAGAGGAGCATTAATGGGAGCTAGAGGAAATTCTGGTGTTATTTTATCTCAATTTTTTAGAGGCTTATATGTAGGAGTTAAGGATTTAGCTCATGATGAATTATCCGTAGAAGATTTTATGTATTGCTTAGAATCTGGTTGCAAAATTGCTTATAAAGCAGTTATGGAGCCTGTTGAAGGTACTATTCTTACTGTAGTTAGAGTAGCAGCTGAAAAAACTCGTGCACGTTTAAGTGAAATTAATACAATTGAAAAATTATTAGAAGTTTATTTAAGTGAAGCTAAGGCAGCACTTGAAACTACACCTGAATTATTACCTGTGTTAAAAGAAGCAGGAGTAGTAGATTCTGGTGGTGCTGGATTTGTTAAAATCGTTGAAGGAATGGTCATGGCTTTAAATGGACAAGTATTAGAGGTTAATGATACTATTCATGAAAAGAAGGTTGTTGAAAAGCAAAGTAAGTTTGATTATTGTGTTGAGCTTATTGTTTCTTTAAAAAAGCCAGAAGCATTTGAAAAGGATGATTTTAAATCAGCAATGTCTTTATTAGGTGATGATATTGTATTGGTTCGTCAAGAAAATACAATAAAGCTTCATATTCACACTAGTAGACCTGGTAGAGTAGTTGAAATTGCTCAAAAACAAGGTGAACTATTAAAATCAAAAATTGATAATTTAAGATTAGAACATAATTTATTAGAGGATGGTGCCTTAAATTCAACTGAAAAAAAGGCTCCAAAAAAGCTTTTCGCATTAATTGCAGTTTGCTTTGGTGAAGGAATAGTATCTACATTTAAGGATTTAGGTGTAGATTACGTTATTGAGGGTGGTCAAACTATGAATCCTTCAACAGAGGCATTCGTTGATGCAATAAAGAAGGTTAATGCTGAAAATGTAATTATTCTTCCTAATAACGGAAATGTTGTTATGGCTGCAAAGCAAGCAGCTTCTATGGTTAGTGATTGCCGTGTAGAGGTTATTAAGGCTAAAACAATAGCTCAAGGCTATGTTTCATTAATTAACTTCAATCCAGAGGGCACTATGGAAGAAAATATTGAGGCAATGACCGAGCAAATTGAGCATGTTGTTACTGGTGAGGTTACATACTCTATTAGAGATACAGAAATCGGTGGCGTAAAGATTGTTGCAGGAGATTATATGGGAATCTTAGATGGAGAAATTATTGTATCTACTAAGGAAAGAACAGATGCTTTAAAAAAGCTTTTAGCTCAATCAATTAATGAAGATTCACAAATTATTACCTTCTTCTGTGGTAGTGAGGTAAATAAGGAAGAGATTTCTACACTTGAGGAATTATGTACAGAAATTAATCCAGACTTAGATGTTGAAATTATTGATGGTAAGCAAGACATATATTCTTATATAATTGCATTTGAATAATAATTATTAAAGACTGGTAATTCCAGTCTTTTATTTATTGAGGTTAATATGGAGCTTAAGGATGTTAAGGGTATAGGTATTAAATATTTATCTATGCTAAATGAAATAAATATTAATACTATTGATGATTTAATTTTAACATTCCCTAAAAAATATTATATTTATGAATTGACAGAGGATGATATTTTTTCAGGAGAAAATGTTACAATTAAGGGAATATTATTATCAAATCCTGCTTTTATTAAATATAATTTTCGAGTTAATGCAATTATATTTTACATAGTAAAACAAAATATTAAAATTAAATGTATCTTATTCTCTAATGATTATTTAAAATTTAAATTATTTAAAGGAACTCAGGTTATTATTAATGGTAAATATAATAAGGATTCAAAGGAATTTTTTGTAAGAAAAATATTTTTAGAGGATTTTACTTCTTTTGTGGAGGTGGATTATAAATTATCAAGTATAAATAATTCATTTATTAGTAGAAGTATTAAAAATGTTTTGATTAATAATTATACCTGTTGTGAATCTATCCCTGAAGAATTAGTAAATAAATATAAACTATTACCAATTAGTGAATATATTTATTATTCTCATTTTCCAAGAAATAAAAATGATGTTCATCAAATAATGAGAAGAAGAAAATATGAAGAATTTTTTTGGTATGCAATAAAATTAGAATTATTAAAGACTAGAAGAACTAATAATAAAAGAAAAGCTATTAGCTTAGATGATAGTATTATTAATGAATTTTATAAATTAATAGATTATGAGCCTACAATTGATCAAAAAAAAGCAATCATTGATGTATTTAATGATTTAAAAATAGATTATCCTATGAATAGATTAATTCAAGGTGATGTTGGTTCTGGTAAAACTTTAGTTCTATTAGCTTGTAGCTATTTTGTAGTTAAAGCAAATAGGTGTGTTGCGATAATGGTGCCAACTGAAATATTGGCTTATCAGGAATTTGAAGAGCTTAAGAAGGTATTTTCTTCTTGTGGTTTTGTTATGGAGATTTTGACCTCAAGTACTAAACAAAAAGAAAAAAATGATATTTTATACCGATTAATGCATTCTAGGATTGATATTATTGTTGGCACTCATTCCTTATTAGAGGATAATGTTGTTTTTAATAATTTGGGTTGTGTAATAATTGATGAAGAACATAAATTTGGAGTTAATCAAAGGGAAAAACTTATAAATAAGCTAAAAAATATTGATGTTTTATATTTATCTGCAACTCCAATTCCTAGAACTCTTGGTTTATCTAATTTTGGAGATTTAGATATTTCATCAATTAAAATGAAACCAAAGGGAAGAAAAGAAGTCATTACTAAGATAATCAATAATGATAATTTCTTAAAGCTTATTAAATCTATAGATAATATTATTGAAAGACATGAACAGATATATGTAGTAGTACCTGTGGTTGAAGAGAATACTGGCTTAAATGTAATTAGTGTTAGTGAATGTTATAAAAAATATCAAGAGCTTTTACCTAATAGAAGAATTAGTATGCTTCATGGAAAGATGAAAAATGAAGAAAAGAAAACTATTATGGATGATTTTATTAAGGGAAATATTGATATTTTAATTTCTACAACTGTAATTGAGGTAGGAGTGAATGTATTAAATGCTTCAATGATAGTAATTATGAATGCTGAAAGATTTGGTCTTTCTCAGCTTCACCAGTTAAGAGGAAGAGTTGCAAGATCAAGTCTAAAGGGGTCATGTGCATTAGTAAGTGAGGATATCAATAATCCACGGCTTAACGCTCTTGTTAATACATTCGATGGCTTTGAGATATCTGAAATAGACTTTAAATTAAGAGGACCTGGAGATTATTTTGGTGTTATTCAAAGTGGCTATATGGATTTTGAATATGCATCATTAGAGGCGGATTTAAATATTTGGAATTGTGCAAAGATGGATGCGAAAGATTATTTGCCAAAGCTTATAGATAATCATATTAATAATGATAAATTTAAAAAAATAATAAAGGCCTTTGATGATAATAAATAATTGTCTTTATTTTATAAAAATGATAAAATATAAATAATTTAGGAGGTAATAACAATGATTAGAATTGGTGTTGATGCAAATGGTGGCGATTTAGGAGTAGAGGCTACTGTACCAGCTTCAATGAAAGCTATTGAAATGTTTAAGGATATAGAAATTGTATTATTTGGTGATGAGGAAAAAATAAAGCCTTTATTAACTAATAATGAAAGAATTTCTATTGTCCATACAACTGAAACTCTAGATATGGGTGAGCACGATCCGATGCGCGCTATTCGTAAAAATAAAACAGCATCCTTATGTCTTGCGATGACTGCTGCTAAGAATAAGGAAGTTGATGCAGTAGTAACCTCAGGACCAACTCAATGTGTCGTTATGGGAGCACATTTAATTATTAGAAGATTACCTCAAATGGAAAGAGTAGCTTTATGTCCTATAATTCCTAATCTTGATGGTAATCCAAGATTACTTCTTGATGTAGGTGCTAATGTAGAATTAGAGCCAAAGCATTTAGCTCAATTTGCTATATTTGCAAGTGTTGCTTGTGAAGAAATATTAGGTATTAATAATCCTAAGGTTGGATTATTAAATATTGGTTCTGAAGAGGCAAAGGGAAGAGAATTTGAAAGAGAAGCTCATCAAATGCTAAAAAATTTAGAGGGAATAAATTTTTATGGAAATATAGAATCAGATCAATTATTAGATTGCCCTAGTGATATTGTATTATCAGATGGTTTTTCTGGCAATATCGCTTTAAAATCAATGGAGGGTGCTGCTAAGAATGTTAGTAAAATGCTTAAGCAAGAAATAAAATCCTCATTAGGAGGCTTAATTGGAGCTTTCTTTATGAGAAAGAATCTAGCTAGATTAAAAAAACGTATGGGTACTAAAGAAGTTGGTGGCGCTATGATTTTTGGAATTGGTTCTAATGTAGTAAAGGCTCATGGTAATTCAGATTCTATTACTTTTACTAGTGCCATTAGACAAGCTAGAGTAATGGTAGAATCTAATATAATCGAGAAGGTAGTAGCTCGCCTTCCTAAGGAGGAAGTATTGAGTGAATAATGTTGAAAAATTTCAAGAGGTAATTGGCTATAAATTTAAAAATATTAATCTACTTAATATAGCTCTTACTCATTCTTCCTATGCAAATGAGCATAATCTTGAATGTAATGAGAGAATGGAATTTTTAGGCGATGCAGTTTTAGAACTTGCAATGAGTAATTATTTATATCATGTAATAGATTTAGATGAGGGTGTATTAACTAAAACAAGAGCGAAAGCAGTTTGTGAGGTTGCTTTAAATGTTTATGCTGAAAAAATACATTTATCAAATTATCTTTTCTTAGGTAAAGGTGAGGAATTATCTGGAGGAAGAGATCGTCCTGCAATAATTGCGGATGCCCTAGAGGCGATTTTAGGTGCAGTTTTTTTAGATGGTGGTTTTGATGCTGCATATCAAATAGTGAAAAAATATTTTATTCCATATATTAAGGAAACCTTTCAATTTAAGGATTATAAATCTATTCTTCAGGAAAAGCTTCAAAGTGAAAAAAGAAGTATTAGATATGAGATAGTTAAGGATGAAGGACCAGCCAATAATAAAACCTTTGAGGCTGTTGTTTATATGGATAATATTCTTATGGGTAGAGGAGTAGGTAAAACTAAAAAGGAAGCCCAACAGAATGCTGCTAAAGCGGCATTAGCTAAGGAAGCCCAGTAATAAATTTAAGCTAAGCATATAATACCTTGGTGGTATTATGCGAATGGTTATTTTAGGAGCCCTAGGAAAAATGGGGCTTAAACTCATTGAAAAATATAGAAATGATTATGAGATAATAGGAATAGATTTAAATGAATCAGATATTATTCCTATAAAAAAATCTATTGACGAGATAGATGATTTTGATATAGCTATAGATTTTTCATCTATAAACGCTAAGACTGAGCTTATTAAAATATTGAAAAGAAATAAGCCTACTATAAGTGGTACTACAGGTTATACAAAAGAAGAAATTGAATATTTTTATTCATTAAATAAGGATCAATTTTATTGGTCCTGTAATTTTTCTAAAGGAATAGCATTATTTGAAGAAATCTCTAAAATAATAAAAAAAGAATATCCAATTTTTGATTTTGTAGAGATTCATTCAATAGGAAAAAAGGATGCTCCATCAGGCACTGCAAAATATCTTGCGGATATTTTAGATTATCCTTATGATAAAATTCAATGCTTAAGATTACCTTTAGCCCCTGCAATTCATGAAATATTATATACTACAGATAATGAAAGAATAATAATTAGACATGAAGCAATAAATAAAAATGCCTTTATAGAAGGAATTGATAGAATAATAAAGGAGTTGATATAAATGATAAAGGAATTATATGAATGTGGTTGCTTTGATTATAAAGAGTTTATCCATCAAAAACAAAAAGCTCTATCTCTAACAAATGATGAAGCAATGGTATTAATTCAAATTTTAAATATTTATAAAGATTGTAAAAGTATTTCTAATAATGATTTATATAATGTATTGAATATGCCTATAAATGATATTGATAATATATTAGCTAAATTATTAGAAAGAGATATATATTCAATATATGTTAGCTTTGAAGATGGATTAGGAGAGGAATCAATTTCTTTAGATAGTTTTTTCTCTTTAGTAGAAAAAATATTATTAAATCAAATACCAGATAGACAAAATGAATTATTTATTGTTAATAAATGGCTAAGTGAAAAGTTTAATAGAATCTTATCTTCAAATGAAATAGATATCATTTCAAGCTTAGTAGAAAATGATAATTTTACTTTAGTTGATTTTGAAAATGCTTATAATAGCCTAGAAGGGAAATATAAGCTTATTACAATTAAACATTTAGTCCAAGCTTTATCAAAGAATATTGCTCCTAAAGAAAAAACTAAAAATACAATGCTAAAAAGCTTCATGGATTCAATAAAATGAATAAGACAACATCAAAAGAAATTACTACAATTCTAAAAGAAATAATACCTAATCCTAAATGCGAGCTTGATTATACTAATTCATTTACTTTATTATGTGCAGTAATGCTATCAGCTCAAACAACTGATAAAAGAGTTAATTTAGTTACTCCAGTATTATTTGATAAATATCCAAAAATAGAAGATCTAGCTAATGCAAAATATGAAGACGTTTATCAAATAATTTCATCTTTAGGACTTGCTAAAACTAAAGCTTCAAATATTATAAACCTTGCTAAAATGATTCATGAGGAATATCATGATATTGTTCCTAATACTATTGAGGAATTAACTAAACTCCCAGGAGTGGGTAGAAAAACCGCAAGTGTAATTTTAGTTGAATATTTTAAAATTCCTGCAATGCCTGTTGATACTCATTTACATAGAATGGCTATTAGATTAGGATATATTAAAAAAACTGGAACAATTAGTGATGCAGAGGCATCCTATAAAAAATTTATTCCAAAGGAAGAATGGATTGTAGCTCATCATTTATTTTTGTTATTTGGTAGATATCATTGTAAGGCTATAAATCCAGAATGTACTAATTGTAAATTGAAAAATTATTGTAAGCACTAGAAATAGTGCTTTTTTTCTTTTGAAAAATTTTAAAATTATTATTGGTGATGATATTGAAAATAAAAATATTTGATTATGAACATGAGAAGGATTTAGAGGATGCAGTGAATGATTATATTAAAAACAAAAATAATGTCATTGATATTAAATATCAAACAAGTCATTTTTCTCACTCTGGAGAACAAATCTATTCTTTTTCAGCAATGATTATTTTTCAAGATTTTGAACAAAAATAAAAAAATAATAAAAAATTGATTAATGGTAGGGGGTAAAAAACTTTTTTTTCTCAAATCGATATTTGTCGACAATCCTAATTTAATTAACTATAATAGATGGGAGAAGGAGGCATATATATGACCAAAATAATAAATAGAGAAATTTTATCTAGAAAAAAATATAAGGATGATACTGGAAAGATTGTAGGAGTAGAGATAAGACATAGGAGACTTACCTTATGTAAAACATTAGCTAGTCTTGCAGATAAGATCTGCTCAGTCTCATATGTATCAAAAATTGAAAATAATCTTGCTGCAGTAAATAATTACTATTTACATGAATTATGTAATAGAGTCGAGCTTGATGAACAACAAATTAATGCATTAATGAATCTAAAAACTATCATTATTAGATCAATAACAGCTTATGTAAATAATGATGTCGATACTATTACAATAATGTATCAAGAGGGAAAGGGGCTATCTAATTATCGATATAGGATTGTTGAATTTATTTATTACCTATTTCGCAAGGATCTTTATAACGCAAATGAGAGTTACGTGGCTATAACTAAGCTAATAACATCTATGGGTGATTTTGATTTATATGTTTTTTCATTATTTAGTAGTGTATTATATTTTTATAACCAATTATATTTAGATTCCTTTGAAACAGCTAAAATATTAGTTGGAATTGACGTTTCAGATGATTTTAAGTTGTTGTGCCATAGGTGCTTATTTTTAAGTTTATATAAAATGAATAGGCATGATACTACACCAGCATATTATATGTATAAGGAAGAATTAATTAAAAATGCAAAATATGATATGCTTGATGAAATTAATTATTATTACGCTTTATATCTATTAAAAAATTCATCTAATTTTGAATATGACATTGTAATTAGACAAATACGTGATTTTAAATATCTTAATAGTATAAGATTATATAATGACTTTTTGCATAATTCTTTTGATATTAGTGAATATGAAGATGTTGAGCTAACAAAATTTTTTAAACTATTATTATTAGTTTATAAGAATCCTAATGAAGCTAAAGAAATAGTATCTACTATTAATGAATTCGATTATGAATATGACTTGAATGTACAATTAATTAATTATTTATTATTAGAAACTAATAAAGAAAAATTAGATTATATTACTAATGTAATTCTACCTCAGGCACAAAGAAGCAACGATGAATTTAATATTGATTATTTTTTATATGAACTATCAACTATTGCAATCAAGGATTTCAAATACAAAATATTTACCTTATGTTTTGCAAGGCTTAAGAATAAATATTAAAAAACTTATTTATACTAAGCACTATTGAAATATTAATTATTCTAAAGGATAAATAAGAAAAAAATCAAACAGCATATATTATCAAACGGTATAGAGTATTTGATTTAGTAAAATACTACAAAGAATATTGTTATATATCTGAAAAAAATGGTTATATCAGAAAACTAAATGAAGAACGGAATTAGAATTTATAAATTGTATTAATTCAAAAAAGAAAACAAAATTATTAGAAAAGAGGTATAACATTTTTCACGTAATATATAATACGTGTCTTTAAATGTTAATTATTATGAGAAAATTTAGTATTATATTAATATTATTATTTGTTTTTTTTACAATAAATTTAAATATAAACGCTTCAAGCTATAAGTATGTTTGGTATAATACTAAGGTTGTTATTCCAGTTGGAGAGAATGCGGAGGATTATAAAAACATACCTTATGCTAGATTAATGGTAGATGGCAGATTTAAGGATGATGCAAAAATAACCTATTCTAATACTGGTGATTGGTTGTATTTCTTTGAGGATATTAATACTAGAGTAATAGGTGAATATAAGGTTTGGTATAAGGCCTACGAAAATACTAATTACTGTCCGGGTACCTGTACTGATTATAAGTGCTTAATTACATTCTGTGTTGTAGATGAAATAGCTCCAGAAATATCAATTCTTAATTCTATTATTGATGTAAAGCTAGGTAACAATTCATATGATTTAAATAGTAATTTTATAGTATTAGATAATTATGATAAGGAACCTATAATTAATGTGATTCATTCTATAGATTTTAATAAAATAGGAAAATATAAAGTAAACATTAAGGCTATAGATTCTTCATTAAATGAAGCTAATGATTATTTTATGGTAAATATTTATGGAGATATAACTCCTCCTACTATCAAAATAATAAAAGATATTGTTGAAATACCATTAACGGCTACATTATATGATCCTACTGTAAATGTAATAGTCAAGGATGATTCTATTACTGATTGTGAAGTCATATTCACAGGTAATATAGAGTTTGGAACCTTAGGGGACTACAAAATAGATATCACTGCTATAGATTGTAATAATAATGTATCAACAAATAGTTTTATTGTTAGAATAATAGATAATTCAACAGCCCCTACTATTAAATTCACTGAGATTGGTGATTTTCTAGAAATACCACTGAACTCGGATATTAATATTAGTGATTATTTTCAGGCTTATGATAGTATCAGTGGTGATATTAGTGATAGGATTTTATATCCTAAGCTTACAACAAATCAAATTGGAAGTTATAAATATACAGTTACAGTTACTAATGATTATAACAAGACTAGTGAGTATCAAATAACAATCAATATTATAGATAAGGAGGTACCTGTTATTGAGCTTACTACTCATAGCTTGTTTTTAGATTATAAAACTGATTTTAATAATTTTAATTTTAAAAATTATATTATTAAAATATCTGATGATAATGTAATTAATGAAAATAATCTCAAAATAGAAAACAATCTAGAAAATAAGGTAGGAAGCTATTATATTAGATATACTTATTCTGATGGTATTCATTCTGCAGAGGAAATAATTGATGTTAGATTAATTTCTTATAATAAGCCCATTATTGAAACTAGTTATATTGAAATAGAAGCAGGAACTACTTATGATTTATTAGAATTTTTAATTATTACTGATGAATCAGATAGCTATATTTTAGATTCAGTAGAAATTGATGATTCTAATGTTAATTATGATGAGGCAGGTACATATTATATTAAGGCAACTGCAGTTAATTCCTCAGGCTTAAATACCGAAAAAAGAATAAGAGTTAAAGTTATTTCAGGCTTTAGTATAGATAGTATTACTTTAACATTCATTGTTATTTCATCAATATTATTAATAATTATCATTGTAGGGAGTTTTACAGTTCTTATTATTTTTAAAAAGAAATTCCGTTAATTTTGTTTTCAATTCAATCGGATATATTATATATTATTTTAAAACTCAAATTAATTAACTAATAATTTATTTAAAAATCTAGATTTTAATATTTTCTGAAAAACTAATTCATAGAAGATTTTAAATACCCAAATTAGAAAAACATTATTAGAATCATAGTCCTTTCCTTTTTTATAGATTCTACTGATAAAGAAGAAAAATAAGCACTAATGTTTTTTTAAATAGCATCATTTCCACTATTTTGTATTTTAATATCTATTTTTCAAATAGATAAATTGTTTGTAATTAATTATAATAGTTATATTTAATGCAGAATATACTATCATTAGATTAGTTTTAAAGAAATTTATATATAAAAAATTTCAGTAAAATACATATTATTAAATATTGAATTAATATAATGTATATATAATATTATGATTGAATTGTAAAAATTAGCTTGTTCAGTTTTGAACAGGCTTTTTATTATTTATTAGTAAATTTGAAAATTTTGGTTGGAATAAAGTCAAGACTAAAAAGC
>CAMEJG010000045.1 GCA_945919465.1 uncultured Anaeroplasma sp.
TTCTATTTTTTTTTTAAAATAAGAAAAAAGGAACTAATATTTTCTATTAGTCCCTTAAAATACTATTTTACTTCTAAAATTTCTTTTACCTCATCAATTGATAAATTAACTGCTTTTGCTATTATATCAAGCGATAGTCCCATTTGATAAAGATTAAATATTACCTCTTTTTTATTTTGAATAATACCTTCTTCTTTAGCACTTTTAATGGCAGTAGTATAATCTAATTCACTTTTTAAAGTATTTAAGGCTATAGTAAAGGCCTCTTTTGATCTTAAATATTCATCCATTTTAATTGCCTCTTATTTAAAATTTTCTTGAAGTTTTTTTCTACTCATAATAATAGAAATATTTTTTTAATTTTTAAAGTTTATTAATATAAAAGAGACTGAAATCAGTCTCTAATATCATTAATTATCATCTTCATCAAACAATGAGATTCTTTGAAATTTTATTTCCTTTTTTTTAGGTTTATCAGTTGTATCATCAATATTAGTTTTTAATGAAGAATTATTATTAATTCCAGATTCCTTTTTTAATATTTGATCTAGTTCATCTAAAATATTAGATGTTACATTTGGTTTTTCAGCTGGTATAGGCTTTTCATCTAAAAAATCATCATCAAATATTGTATGTTTTGGTTCTTCTAAGTAATCTCCTGATGGTATTACATCTGGTGTAGAAGGTTCATCAACATAGAATTTAAATGGGGTATTTAAATCTTTATTTTCTAATACTATTGTTTTACCTGCATCTGATTGATTATATTTCAAACTATTTGCAGGGATATCTTCATTACCATTTTTATAGATTAAATGAACCAAAGATTCTTTATATTGATTTAAAGTTAATGCTTTCGCATCAACAATATATACTGGATTAGATTTAACCTTTTTAATTACTCTACTTCCTACTCTTCCACGCTTAGTTAATACTAAATCAGTAACCTTCATTCTTTTAACAGTATTCTTTTCGGTAAATAATAGGAAGTCATCATTTTTATTACAATAAAATGCTGAAACTACACTATCATCACCTTCTAATACGAAGGATCTAACTCCACTAGCATTACAACCATATAGGGCAATGTCAGAAGCTCTAAAGCGTAATGCATAGCCACCCTTTGTAAATGCCATGACCTCTAGTGGATTTTTTATCATATCTACAGATACTAATTCATCATTCTCACTAAGCTTCATAGCTTTTATAGGTTTAGAATATCTAGTTACAACAAATTCAGATAGCAATGTTTGTTTAATCATACCATTTTTTGTTGTTAATAATAGTGTATAAGTATCAATGAAATCCTTTACTGCAAATACTGATATTATTTTTTCTTTTGGAGAGGTTGAAACTAAATTATTAATAAATTGTCCAACTTCTCTAAATTTACATTCATTAATTTTAAATACTGGTAAATATATGAAATTACCTTGTGATGTAAAAAGTAGTAATGTATCTAAAGTAGAAACTTCCTTAAGGAATATAATTGAGTCATTTTCTTTAACGGCATTTGTTTTAGCCTTTGCATAGGATTTAGGATTATCACGTTTTAAATAACCCTCTTTGGAAATTGAAACAATTGTTTGTTCTTTTGTTATTAAATCCATTTCATCAACTTTCAAAGTAGATGCTTTATCTTCAATAACTGTTCTTCTTGGACATACTAATACTTTATTCATTTCCTCAAGCTCACGCTTGATAACTTTTAATAATTCTCGTTCTGAGGATAATATCTTCTTATATTGTGAAATATTCTTTTCAAGTTCTTCTTTTTCTTCCTTTAAAGCTAAAATATCTTGATTAGATAAGCTATATAATCTCATCATTACAATTGCTTCAGCTTGAACTTCAGTAAATTCAAAATTATTTACTAAATTTTGAATTGAATCAGCTTTGTTTTTTGATGCACGGATTATCGCAATAACCTCATCTACTATTGATATCATTTTAGTTAAGCCATCAACAATATGTAATCTTTTTGAAGCCTTTGCTAAATCAAAATTTGTTCTATTTGTAATTACTTCCTTTTGATGTTCAATATAGGCATCTAAAATTGGAAGTACACCTAGTCTCATTGGTCTACGATTACAAATTGAAACCATATTATAATTTAAATTAATTTGTAAATCAGTATTTTTTAGGAAGAAATTAATAATTGCTTCTTGATTTGCACCCTTTTTAAGGTCAATTGCGATTCTAAGTCCATCTCTTCCTGATTCATCACGAACCTCAATTACATCAGGTACCTTTCCATCAATACGAAGTTGTTCCATTTTTTCTACTGTTTTTGATTTTAGGGTATCATAAGGAATTTCTGTAATGACAATTCTTTTTTGATCATTTCCCATATCCTCAAATTCATATTTACTTCTAACAACTACAGTACCAGCTCCTGTAAGGAAAGCTTCTCTAATTCCATCTTTACCTAAAATTATACCACCAGTTGGAAAATCAGGGCCTGGCATTATTTTAAGTAAATCATCAACAGTCATATCAGGATTATTGATTCTTTCAATAGTAGCACTAACAACCTCATTTATATTATGAGTAGGAATATATGTTGCGTATCCTGATGAAATACCCATTGCCCCATTAACTAATAAATTAGGAAATTTAGCAGGTAATACAGTTGGTTCTATTTCTTCTTCATCAAAATTTGGAATAAAAGGTACTGTATTTTTATCAATATCCATCAATAGATATTCAGCATTTTTACTCATACGAGTTTCAGTATAACGCATTGCTGCAGGACCATCACCATCAATTGAACCATTATTACCATGCATATCAATTAAGGTTACTCCCATTTTCCAGCTTTGACTCATACGAACCATCGCATCATAAATTGAGGAATCTCCATGAGGATGGTATTTACCCATTACCTCACCTACAATACGAGCTGATTTTTTATATGGAGCATTTGAGGTTACCTTTAGGGCATTCATACCATATAATATTCTTCTTTGAACAGGTTTTAGTCCATCTCTAATATCAGGGATGGCTCTTTCTTGAATAATATACTTTGAATAACGACCAAAACGATCACCAATTACATCTTCAAGACGAGTTTCTTGAAATTTTTCATTCATAAAAATATCAAGCTTTTTCTTTAATGATTCCTTTGCCATTTTATTCTTCCTCGCTTTCTAGTGTAAATGATACATGGTTTTCAAGCCAATCTCTACGACGAGTTGAATCACTACCCATTAAGGTTTCAATTTGGGATTCAGCATCAGCTAAATCCTCTATTTTAACCTGAACAAGAGTTCTAGTTTCTGGATTCATTGTTGTTTCCCATAGCTGTTCAGCATTCATTTCACCTAGTCCTTTATATCGTTGAACTAAGGTTTGTACCTTACAGCCTGCCATAATCTTTTCTTTTTCTTCATTACTCCAAGCGTATACTATTTCTTCTTTTTTGCCACGTTTAGTTATTTTAAATAAAGGTGGCATTGCTATATATACTCTTCCATCTTCAATTAATGGTCTCATATATCTAAAGAAGAAGGTTAGTAATAATACTTGGATATGAGCACCATCATCATCAGCATCGGTCATTATAATAATCTTTTTGTAATTACATTTTTTTAGATCAAAATTTACACCGTAATCGGCACCAATTGTATAAATCATTGTTGCGATTTCTTCATTTTTTAAAGCTGAATCTGCAGTAGCCTTTTCAGTATTTAAGACTTTACCTCTAAGAGGTAATATAGCCTGATAACGTCTATCTCTTCCTTGTTTTGCAGAACCACCCGCAGAATCACCCTCTACTAAATAAAGCTCATTAATTTCTTTATTTTTTTCACTTGTAGGGGCAAGCTTAGCTGAAATATTTTTTTCGCCTTTATCCTTTTTATCCATACGAGCTTGTTCACGAGCACGTCTTGCGGCAGCACGAGATTCTGCTTCCTTTAAGGCTTTTTTAACTATTGAATTAGCTAAATCCATATTTTCACCTAAGAAAAAACCAAGCTTTTCAGTTAATACAGAATCTACAGCGAATTTAGCCTGAGGAGTACCAAGCTTTCCTTTAGTTTGACCTTCAAACTCTAAAAGCTTTTCTCCTATTCTAACTGATACAACTGCAGTCATACCGGCTCTAATATCAGTTCCTTCTAAGGCTTCCTTTTCTTTTATTAATTTATATTTATGTGCAAAATCATTAAATGCCTTTGTTAAGGCAGATTTAAAGCCTGTTTCATGGCTTCCACCATCACCAGTTTTAACATTATTAACAAATGATACAATAGTTTCTGAATAAGTTTCTAGAAATTGCAAAGCTACTTCTACTTCGATTTGCTCAGTTGTATCAGGGACATTATAGACTCCTTCAAAATATTGGACATTATGAATAGGCTTTTTGCCAGTAGTTAAAAAGGCAACATATTCACTTATACCATTTTCATAAACAAAGGTCTCACTTTTATTACTTCTATTATCAATTAAAATCATTTTAAGATTTTTAATTAAAAAAGCACTTTCTCTAATTCTAGTCTTAATTGTTTCATAAGAATAAACAGTTGTTGTAAATATAGCTGGATCTGGTTTAAAGGTAACTGTAGTACCAGTTTTTTTAGTATCACCAATAATTTGAACTGGAGAAATTTTAGTACCACCATCTTCAAAACGAATTTTATGGATTTTACCATCTCGATAGCTTGTAACCTCCATATAGCTAGATAGCGCATTAACAACAGAAGCACCTACACCATGCAATCCACCTGTAGTTTTATATCCATTTCCACCAAATTTACCACCGGCATTAAGCTTAGTATAAATTATTTCCATTGTATTTTTTCCGGTTTGATGCATACCACATGGAACACCACGGCCATTATCACTAACTGTAATTGAATTATTTTCATTAATTGTAACACTTATTTCTCTACCATAGCCTGCTAAAGCCTCATCTATCGAATTATCAACAATTTCCCATACTAAATGATGAAGACCCCTTTCATCAGTAGATCCTATATACATACCTGGTCTTTTTCTAACATGTTCTAGTCCTTCAAGAACCTGTATAGAATCATCACCATAGTTATTATTTTGCATTAATCTCACCAACCTTAAAAAACATTTTTATAATATCATAAAATTTGATATTTCTCAACAAATTGACAAAAAAATTGAAATTATTTTATGTATAAAATATCAATAATTATTTTAATTTAATGTAAACATTTTTATTCATTTTTTCATTTACATTTTTTTAGAAAAATATATAATATTTTTGGTTTTAGGAGGCATATATGAAAAGTCTTTTTAAGCAAATGGATTTAACCAAAGGAAATATAATCAAAAATATATTATTGTTTTCAATTCCAATATTATTGAGTTATTTATTACAACAGGTATATACAATATCAGATGCAGCAATATGTGGGCAGTTTTTAAATGCTAATGAAGTAGCTGGAATAAATAATACTTCTAATTTAGTATTTATGGTATTACAATTTGCAATAGGTATTACATCTGGATTTTCAGTAATAACCTCTACATTATTTGGTCACCATAATGAAGAAGGTATTAGAAAGAGTTTGGCTATACAAATTAAATTATCAATATATATTTCTATTTTGTTAACGATATTAGCTACTTTAATGATTAAACCATTGTTATCATTAATAGGGTTAAATGAATCAACATCACAAATTCAAAATGAAATATATTTAGCTAGCTATACTTATATTTTAGTTATATATTTAGGTGTTTCAGCACAGATATTTTATAATCTGATTTGTTCATTTTTAAGAGGAGTTGGAGATTCTATTTCGCCTTTACTATTTCTATTTATATCTTCTTTATTAAATATAATCCTAGATATATTATTTATTACTGTATTTAATATGGGAGTTTTTGGTGCTGCTTTGGCAACTGTAATAGCTCAAGGTATATCTGCAATTGGTTGTTTCATATATACATTTATTAGATATCCTAATTATAGATTATCATTAAATGATTTTAAGCTTGATTTTAAGAACGGATTTAAGCATTTAATGATGGGATTACCTTTAGCATTACAATTTTCTATTTTGGCTATTGGATTAATAGTAGTTCAATCTATTATTGTTAAATTTGATTGTAATAGTTTAGGTGAGGTAATTGCAAGTGATGCTCAAAATGGATTTGGTGCTGCTGTTAAGCTTAATAATTTATTGATGTGTCCTTTTAGTGCTTTAGGTACTGCAATGATCAGCTACTGTAGTCAAAATTTAGGTGCTAATAATTTTTTAAGAATTAAAAAGGGAGTTAATAGTGCTATTATACTAATGTTAATTGAATATGTAATATTTGGGGGAATTGGTTTATTATTATCTATTAATGGAGCATATTTACATATATTTTATTCAGAAGAAAAAATTACATATCAGGCAATTAAATATGGTAATGCTTATTTGTTAGTTGATATGTTATTATATTTTATTTTAGGATTTTTATATGTATTTAGAAATTCTATTCAAGGATTAGGTAAATCATTATTTCCATTTCTTGCAGGTATAGGAGAATTAGTTGCAAGAATTAGTGTTGCATTATTTATTCCTAGATTATTAAATGGTGGAGAAATTGATATAAATGCTAATATGAGTGCTATTTATGGACTAGCGTTTGCTGATCCTACAGCTTGGTTATTTGCATGTATTTTCCTTCTTTCAGCAGGATGGTTATATGTATATTCTAAAAATGCTAAATTAAGATTAGGAATTATCGAATAATATTTATCGTAAATTGACATTTAAATACTAATGGAATATAATCATATTTGTAAATTTGGAGGAATTATTTATGTTAAATACTATACTTGAGATTAATCCTGCATTAAATATTACTATTGCGGTCATCTTATTAATAATATCTTATTTATTAGGTTCAATACCATTTGGTGTATTAATTGGTAAAAAAATAAAAGGAATTGATATTAGAGAGCATGGTAGTAAAAATATTGGTTCTACGAATGCTATTAGAGTTTTAGGAAAACCAGTTGGCTATTTAGTTTTTTTATGTGATGTATTTAAAGGAATGGCAATAATAATATTAGTTAAAATATTAGAAGCTTGTGGATTATGGATTAGTCCTATTGATTATTTATATTATGGTGCTTTAGCTATTATAGGTCATTCATTCTCAATATTCTTAAATTTTAAGGGTGGAAAGGCAGTAGCTACAAGCTTAGGAGTGGTATTAATATTATCTCCTCTTACAGCTATTCTTTGTTTAATAGTATTCTTAATTGCATTATATGCTTCTGGATATGTTTCAGTTGCTTCTACTTTAGCTACTATTACAGTAGTTACAGTTGGATGGATTTTACATTTTGTAGGAATTGAGCCTACTAATTTCTTTGAATATTTTATTGGTTCTGTTTCTTTACCACTAGCTTTATTATTTAGTATTATGGGATTATTGATTATTTTAAAGCATATTAAAAATTATAAAAGATTATTAAATGGTACTGAAAATAGTTTTAAAAAGAATAAGAAATAAATAAATTGGAATATCAAATGATATTCCTTTTTTTTATCAAAAAAAATAGACCTGATTTTTATCAGGTCCTGAATAGTAGAATGTAACTACTATTTTCAAATAAATATTATTCTTCTACAATTGCGTCTACTGGGCAAACACCTTGGCATGAACCGCAATCAATACAAGTATCAGCATCAATGTGAGAAACATCTTCTACTGTAATAGCACCTACTGGACATTCACCAGCACAAGCACCACAACCAATACAAGTATCTTCTAATACTTTTCTAGGCATAGTTGTTACCTCCTTTTAAATATAGCTATATTTTAGCACAATATTATTATTAAGTCTAGAATAATAGTTGAATTTTAAAATAAAAAATAGTAAAATATCACCGAGGAGTGATGATATGTTAGAATTAGCTTGGTGGCAATTAATGTTAATAATTATAGGTACTTTATTAGTTACTGCAGTAGTTACATTTATAATTACAAAGAAATTATTTGAACGTCAATTAAAGAAGAATCCGCCAGTAAATGAGGCAATGATTCGTGCCATGATGACTCAAATGGGACGTACCCCATCAGAAAAGCAAGTGCGTCAAATTATGCGTTCAATGAATGATGCAAAATAAAAGGAGATTGCTCTCCTTTATTTTTTTTCTTCAATTTTATTTCCAGTAATTTTAGAATATCTTTCTGCTGCTACTCTATTAGCCATATATTTTATATTTTTAAAGCTAAATGATATAAATTTTACAGCAAGTCCAATATCTAATAATGCTGCAATTAATACGATAATTCCTATTGCGATTAAAATACCTGAATCATTATTTAATATGATAATTATACCTAACCAAATCATAAATCCACCTAATAATATTATTAATGTAGAAAAGATACAGGCTAATATTTTTGATACTTTTTTATATTTTTTAGCATATAGCTCTATTACTTCTTTTTTTGTCATATTTATCACCACTAATATTTCCAATCTAAATTATACAATATCTATAATATTTCTTCAATTTAATTTTTTTTATAGAAAAAAATTGAAAATAGTATATAATAACTTATGTGGTGATTTTAGATGAAAAATATTTTATTACTAACAACTGGAGGTACTATTGCCTCAACATTAAGTGAGGCTGGTTTAATCCCAATTGATATTCATAATAAATTTAAAAATATCCTAACAGATGATGAAACAAATATAAATATTGAGGAAGTATTTTTATTAGATTCTTCAAATATTCAACCAGAAGAATGGAAAATACTTGCAGCAAAAATTTTTGAAAATATTAATAAATATGATGGTATTATTGTTACACATGGTACTGATACTATGGCATATACTACCTCAATGATTTCATTAATGGTTCAAAATCCTCCAATTCCAATTGTTTTTACTGGTTCTCAGCTTCCACTTGCTAATCCCTTGACTGATGCTTATGATAATTTAAAATGCGCTCTAGCAATGGCAAAATCAGAATATAAGGGTATTTTTATAGCATTTGATAGAACTATTATACTAGGTTCTAGAGCTGTTAAGGTTAGAACCTCAGGCTTTAAAGCCTTTGAATCTATTAATCTTCATCCCTTTGCTAATATTACATCCTATGGTCTAGTAATATCTGATGAATATTTAAATAAAAATAATTATAATAAAGAACCAATATTAAATACTAATATTGAAACAAATGTATTTTTATTAAAGCTTACTCCTACTACTAATCCTAATATAATTAATTTATTAATTGATTCTGGAACAAAAGGAATTGTTATTGAGGCTTATGGCGCTGGAGGTATGAGCTTTATTAGAAGAGATTTTGTATCTAAAATAGATTTAGCTATTAAGCATAACATTCCTATAGTATTATGTAGCCAATGCTTATATGAGGCTTCTAATTTTAATATTTATGAGGTAGGTACTAAAGCCTTAAAAACTGGTGCTATTGAAGCATTAGATATGACTACAGAATCAGCTGTATGTAAATTGATGTATGCTTTAGGTCAAACTAATAAGATAAATGAAATAAAAAAGATATTTCAAACTCCTATTGCAAATGAAATACAAATAAAAAAATAATACTTTATAATAAAAAAGCTGGTTTAAGATATATTTAATTGTCTTAAACCAGTAATTTTTTTATTCAGTTTTTAATTCAGTAACATTATTCTTTCTATTTCCAAAATAATCTATTAGGATCGTTGCTGAAGCACCTAATATAAAGGTTACGATACCTAATATTATCATTAGTGTATCTAATTCCCAATTTGTCTTATATAAAATACAAAATACAGAAGCAACAATAAATCCAAAAATAACAAATTTTGATTGAATAGGAAACTTTTTAAATAAATACTCAATAAATTTTGAAGCAGTAAAAATACCAATTACAATTCCTAAGCCTACTGGAATTAGTACTAATATATTACTTGTAAATTGACTGAAATCAAGAATGTTTCCTACAACACCACTAAATACCTGATAATAGCCTAATAGCATAAAAAACATCATTCCTGATAGTCCTGGAGCTATCATAGCTACTGCTGCTAAGAAGCCACATACAAATAATAATAAATAATCATAAAATACTAAATCCGAAGCTGTTTTCCAGGAATTATTTGGTACAAATATTAAACCAACAACTATTATAATACCTAATATCGATAAAATAATATTTTTAATATTTATTTCCTTTATTAATGGTTTACCAAATGCAGGAATACCTCCAAAGACAAAACCTGCAAATAAACAGCTTGTGGGTATTGCAAAATATTCTAGGGCAATACTTATAACTTTATTACCTCCGACAAATCCAATTGCTACACCTATAAAAAATACAATTAAAAATTTTAATGCAACCTTAGTATCAGAAAAAATATGACTAATTGAATAAATTAATTTATCATATATTCCTGTTATTACTGCAATTGTACCACCAGACACACCTGCTATTGCATTAGAAATACCAAACAATATTCCTTTTAATATTAGAATAACATGCTTCATCTTTTTACCCTTCTTCCGTTATAAATATCTAATTCTTCTTTTATATCAATAGGTATTTCATCTGATACAGGAAATACTACACTATTTATGATATTATCTATTAATCCTATTAAAAATGATATATTAGAATTTAAGGTATCTATATCTAAAATATCAATAACATCTAGCTTCGAATGTATTTTAGCTCCCTTTGTATGAGGAATTCTAGAATATGTAAGTGAAGGTATTCCATTATCTGCAAATACCTCACTATCAGACCTATATATACCACTATCTACATCGATCGAATAGCCTACGATTTTAGAATAATAATCAATATAATTTACAAGCTTTTTTTCAGCTGATACTCTAATAATATTATAGCCAATTGTAACTCCTATCATATCAATATTAAAATTGAATAGATATTGATGTTTATTTGCTTCTATATTCTTTAAATATTCTTTAGAGCCTAATAATCCAACCTCTTCACTGCCAAACCATAAGAATTTTATACTTCTTTTAGGTTTATTTTTTAAAAAATATATAGCAATAGAAAATAAAGCTACAACTCCAGTTAAATTATCATATATTCCAAGTGAATTTTTAACTGAATCATAATGACTAGATATTACTATATATTCATCCTTAATTTCACTACCCTCTATTTCTCCAATTACATTATAGGAGGTTCTTGCTTCACTATTAATTATTGAAATAATTTTACCATAATTATATTTTTTTGAAATAATATCATTCATATCCTTCATATGAATACATATTGCAGCTACATTACCATATTGATAGAATCTTTCTTTGAAGCTAAAGGGCTCAAGCTCATCTAAAGAAGGCTCATTATAAATATTACCATCACAAAATATAATTCCCTTTATATTATGATTAATTAAATATTTATAAAAATTAAAATCAATATTTCTTTCATGAATTAAGCATATCTTATTATCAATATTCTTTGTTTTTGCATCACTTAAATTATTAATATATATTAATTCTCCTTCAATTCCTTCATTATTTGTAGCTTTAGAATTTGCAATTGAGGTTGCTAAATATTCTTTACCATTAATGATTAGTGATGTTTTTTCAATATTATAATGATTGACAACAAAATCCATTAAGGTTGTTTTTAATCCGATTTCTTCTGCCTTTTTTAATATTATTGATGCAGCTTTATTTTCATTTGCTGTACCACTATATCTAGGATATGAAAGCTCATTTATAAAACTAAAACAATTAAAGCTCATTTCTACACTTCCTAACAAAGTTATTTTATCATTTATTTTCTCTTATTGCAAACCTATTATCTAGTAAATTTCTATCTGTAATAATTCTTCCATTATCATAAATAATAGCACTATGATATTTATAAAAGGGATATTTTATATATTGATATAAATATTTAATTTTATTTTTATCTTTATTTAAGTATTTATCCAATAAGAAACTATAGAATTCATTATGTATTTCTTTAAATCTTATAATAGTTAATACTAATGTATATAATAAATTAATAATTAATATGGCATTTAAATAAATAATAGAAAATATAATTAAAATAATATTAATTATAATTGATGATAAATAACATACATATAAGGTTTTATGATAATTAATAAAATATGATATTATTCTTTTATAAATATTAAAACCATCTAATGGATATATTGGTAATAAATTAAAAATGATAATAATTAATGAATAAAAATATAAATGAGGAAATAATAAGGTAAATAAATTAAATATTATTCCTCCTAAATATATTATTAGCTCATATTTAATGTCTAAATTCATTTTGACATCTATTAAGCCTCCAATTATTGAAAAGCTAAAGGAGGTTATTTTTACATTAAATAGGCTCATAAAAAATAAATGTCCTAATTCATGAAATATTAATACTATTAACATAAATAAAAAAATAGTTTGTTTAGGAGAAAAAATAATAAATAATGAGGATAATAAAAATATTGAAATTGATTTAAAGTATTTGTGATGATTCTTCATAATATCTTAAAATTAATTCTATTTTATCTCCCTTAATAATTATATTATTTCCACTTCCTAAAGGATAATAGGTATCATAATATTGATATAAATTATAATATGAATTTATTCCCTCTAATTCATATATGGAATCTATTGTTTCTATTTTTAATGAACTGTTATTTTTATTTGTAATAATTCCTCCAAGAGGAAAATAAAAATCACCACTATTTTCAATATATAGGATAGAATCCTTTATTTTATAGTTAATTATTGGTATTTTTGATAATGATACTTCCTTTTCATCATTATATAATGAGGGATTTATTATTGAATTTATAAATGATAGATTTATTTCATTAACTAATATTCCATCATAATTAATTATTTTCATTATAAATATAAGAGCTATTACAATTATACAAATAATAAATTTTTTCAAAATATCACCTAATAATATTTATGTATTATTTGGTAAAATAATTCTTTTTTGATTAATTGAATAGAATTTATTATTAGAAATAATAATATGATCTAATAAGTAAATATTTAGTTTTTTTAAAATCTCTTGAGTATCATTTGTAGATTTTAAGTCCTCATATGAGGGCTTTGGATCACCTGAGGGATGATTATGAACTAAAAATATTCCATAAGCATTATATTCTAATGCATGTTTTATTATTGTTTGAATTGGAAAATTAACTCTACTTGCTTCATTAAGACTATATTCCTTTTTATGAATTGGATTACATTTTGAATTTACATAAATAACTGTAAGCTTTTCATAATCTAAAAATAAATAATCTGATATTATAAAATTATATATATCTAAAGGTTCCTTTAATGGATTATTTAAATATTCCTTTTTAGATATTCTTCTTGCGATTTCAAATAATGCTAAAAGCTTAGTAGCTTTAGCTTCTTTGATTCCTTTTATTTTGGATAAATCATTATAGCTCATATTAAATAAATGGGTAAATCCATAATCATTTATTAATCTTTTTGATAAACTAAATACATCCTCATCCTTACTACCATAGCCTAATAGTATTGCAAGAAGCTCATCATCACTTAGAGCTTCACTTCCATTTAATATTAGTTTTTCTCTTGGAAGCATTTTGACCACCTCAATATCTATTATAATTAATATTTTTTTATAATAAAGTAGTGATTTTTTCATTTGAGAAAAATATAAATATATGTAAAAATGAGAGGATTATTAGTCCTCTCATTTTATATAACTATGGGATTTTTACATAAAGATTTTATTTATTTAAATCCTCTAAGGTTTTTAAAACCTCATTATATTGAGCTTCATATTCCTTTTGTTTAGCTATTTCAGCATCAATTTTTGCCTTAGGAGCTTTGTTTACAAAGTTAGGATTTGATAGCATATTTTTACTTCTATTTAGTTCGTTTTCTAACTTAGTCTTTGTAGCTAAAAGCTTCTTTAAAGCTTCTTCTTTATCTACTAAATCACTAGTTGGTATATAAATTTTAGCCATAGATAATACTAATACTACATTATTTTTAGCATCTAATTCTTCCTCTAAGAATACTAAATTTTTAGGATTAGTAAATCTTATTAAATAATTTGTAGTAGATTCAATTATAGCTTTAGTATCACTATCACGAGCTAAAATTGAAATATCTATAGGCTTTGATGGAGCTTTATTAGCTTTACTACGCTCATTTCTAATTGAGGTAATAATTTCAATCATATCCTCTATTGCTTCTACTGCCTTTTGATCATCAAATTGAGGATTAATAGTAGGCCATTTAGAAATTGTAATAGATTCTTCCTCATGAGGAAGCGCCTGATAAATTTCTTCTGTAATAAATGGAATAAATGGATGTAAAAGCTTTACAATTGATCTTAATACATACACTAATACATTTTTAGTCATTTGGATATTATTTTGATCATTTGATTGTAAATCAACCTTTGATATTTCAACATACCAGCTTGCAAAATCATTCCATACGAAATTATATAATGTTTTTGCAGCCTCGCCAAATTCATATTTATCCATATTATAATCAACATTTTTAATTGTTGAATTTAATTTAGATAGGATATATTTTGATGCTAAATTTAATTTAGATGAATCAATAGGAGTTTCTTTATAATCATCACCTAAATTCATAAGTACATATCTTGAAATATTCCAAATTTTATTTAGATAATTCCAGCTTGATTCAATTTTAGTTTCATCGAAACGTAAATCTAAGCCTGGAGCTGAATTTGTTGTTAAAAAATATCTTAAGGAATCTGTACCATATTTAGCTATTACATCAAATGGGTCTACTCCGTTACCTAAGGATTTTGACATTTTTCTTCCTTCCTTATCACGAATAAGACCATGAATTAAAATATCCTTAAATGGAGCTTTTCCTGTAAATTCAATTCCTTGGAATAGCATTCTGGCAACCCAGAAGAAAATGATATCATATCCTGTTACTAAAACATTTGTTGGATAATATCTCTTTAATAAATCAGTATTTTCTGGCCAACCAAGAGTTGAAAATGGCCATAGGGCACTTGAAAACCAAGTATCAAGTACGTCCTCATCTTGTACCCAACCCTCACCAGGTGATGTAACTGAAACCTTTACCTCATTATCCTTATACCAAGCAGGAATTCTATGACCCCACCATAGCTGACGAGAAACACACCAATCCTGGATTGATTCAGGGTCAAGCCAATGATTTAGAGTTTGTTTAAATCTTTGAGGAATAAAACGATATTCCTCATTTTCTAATACTTGCTTTGCAAGGATATCCATCTTAACAAACCATTGTTTAGATAAACGAGGCTCTACTACTACACCAGTACGCTCTGAATGTCCTACTGAGTGAACTATTTTTTCTAAATGATCAAAATAGCCAAGCTCTTTTAAATCATTAATTAGCGCCTCACGACATAAGAATCTATCCATTCCTTCATATTTTCCAGCCATTTGATTCATAGTACCATCATCATTCATAC